>NZ_JACCQC010000080.1:0-543 GCF_015712225.1 Burkholderia sp. 9775_39
TTTCACCCCCAGCCACAAGTCATCCGCTAATTTTTCAACATTAGTCGGTTCGGTCCTCCAGTTAGTGTTACCCAACCTTCAACCTGCCCATGGCTAGATCACCGGGTTTCGGGTCTATACCCTGCAACTTAACGCCCAGTTAAGACTCGGTTTCCCTTCGGCTCCCCTATTCGGTTAACCTTGCTACAGAATATAAGTCGCTGACCCATTATACAAAAGGTACGCAGTCACCCCATTAAGAGGCTCCCACTGCTTGTACGTACACGGTTTCAGGTTCTTTTTCACTCCCCTCGCCGGGGTTCTTTTCGCCTTTCCCTCACGGTACTGGTTCACTATCGGTCAGTCAGGAGTATTTAGCCTTGGAGGATGGTCCCCCCATATTCAGACAGGATACCACGTGTCCCGCCCTACTCATCGAGTTCACAGCCTGTGCATTTTGGTGTACGGGGCTGTCACCCTGTATCGCGCGCCTTTCCAGACGCTTCCACTAACACACACACTGATTCAGGCTCTGGGCTGCTCCCCGTTCGCTCGCCGCTACTG
>NZ_JACCQC010000081.1:0-526 GCF_015712225.1 Burkholderia sp. 9775_39
CGCGGTCGCGAACACACTGAACTCTCGACCACGTAAAACGCTCGGATGGAAAACGCCAGCGGAAGCATTCCACGAACTGTTATCCGCAACATAACGATGGATGTTGCGACGACTCCTTGAACCTAAGAAATGAGCCATTCAATCAAGACATGGCTCACCAAGAAGTGAGGCCCGGGGGAGGCTCTCACTGTGCCACGACGCACGGGAATACCACTCGGTGGCGCAAATAGAGTTTCATATTCTGCCGGTTCAGGCAAATCAACAATTCTTCACAAAACACGTCGGACTGCAAAGAATCAGGCTGAAAGTCATTCGGCGGCGGCTCCCCGTTTTTTGAGGCGATGCAAGGTTCTGGGGTGAACATTGAAGCGCTCAGCGACATGTGCCGTGGTTTCGGATTGAAGCAGACATAGCGCTTGTCGAGACTCGTCGGGACCGAGCGCCCGGCGGCGTCCGAGTCGTGTGCCGCGAGCACGTGCGGCGTCAAGCCCCGCGCGAGTGCGTTCGCTAATGAGCCGTCGTTCGA
>NZ_JACCQC010000082.1:0-507 GCF_015712225.1 Burkholderia sp. 9775_39
CGCCGACGGCGTGGAAGAGGATGTCGATCCCGCCGAGTGCGTCAACGGTTGCCGCGACGGCGTCTTCACAGCCCTCGACGGTGGAGAAGTCGGCGCGGAGACCGTTCTCGTGGCGCTGGAGCCGGGACTCGTCGATGTCCGCGATGACCACGCGGGCGCCCGCTGCGCTGAAGGCTGCTGTGCAGGCTTCACCGATGCCGCCGGCGCCGGCCACCAGCACGCGCCGATCGGCAAGTCCTAGCCAGTTGTCCACGAATTGGATCCTTTGCTTCGTCATCGAATGCTTGTCAGCGGAGAGGGTTATTGGAGATTGTATACAAATTCAATATCCAGTGTAACCCTCGTCACACGAAAAGTTACCAGAGGTAACTGGGGTTGGAGGGGACTGTTATCAGAGTGTGACATGTTACTGACCTATCGCGCTAGGGGTCAGTACCTGATCCCCTACGTGGCGTCGAGGAATTTGCGGAGGGCTTCGACGGCATGGTCGCGGTGCTCGTCCATGTG
>NZ_JACCQC010000083.1:0-481 GCF_015712225.1 Burkholderia sp. 9775_39
CATACAGACACGGATAACCTGCATGTACATGTTGCAGTGAATCGTGTCCACCCTGAAACCGGCTATATCAATTGCCTTCCGTGGAGCCAGGAAAAACTCAGTCGTGCATGCCGTGAACTTGAACTTAAGCACGGATTCGCGCCGGATAATGGTTGCTTTGTACATGCACCGGGCAATCGTATTGTGCGCAAAACAGCGCTGGTACGTGAGCGCCGTAATGCCTGGCGACGCGGGAAAAAGCAGACGTTCAGGGAATATATTGATCAGATGTCGATTGCCGGGCTGCGTGAAGAGCCAGCACAGGACTGGTTATCTTTGCATAAACGGCTGGCCAGTGATGGTCTGTATATCACGATGCAGGAAGGGGAACTGGTGGTGAAGGATGGCTGGGACAAAGCGCGGGAAGGTATTGCACTCAGTTCGTTCGGACCGTCATGGACAGCTGAAAAACTGGGGCGGAAACTGGGGGAATATCAGCCTG
>NZ_JACCQC010000084.1:0-477 GCF_015712225.1 Burkholderia sp. 9775_39
CAATTAAACAGCGTCTGGGTCTTTAGCGATAATCCTGAACGTTATGCTGAACTGTTTGGCGGCGCGCAGCAATGGGGCCAACAGGTGTATGCCATTGTACAAAATACCGACCAGGCGCAGGCAGTTATGCCTTATGGTCCAAAATGTATTTATGTTCTTGAGCAAAATGATGCGCTGCAACGTACTGAAAATTACGCCGAAAGCATTGCTGCCCTGCTGAAAGATAAACATCCTTCTATGTTGCTGCTGGCCGCGACGAAACGCGGTAAAGCTCTGGCAGCACGGTTAAGTGTGCAACTGAATGCGGCGCTGGTGAACGATGCCACTGCGGTGGATATTGTCGATGGTCACATTTGCGCCGAACACCGGATGTATGGCGGGTTAGCGTTCGCACAGGAAAAGATCAACAGCCCGCTGGCGATCATTACCCTTGCACCCGGTGTTCAGGAACCGTGCACCAGTGATACCGCTCATCAG
>NZ_JACCQC010000085.1:0-476 GCF_015712225.1 Burkholderia sp. 9775_39
CCACCTATCCCGATCTGCAGGTGGTGGTGCCGCTGGTTAATGCTAAACGGCGGGAGCAGTTTGAGCGTATTAAAGCTGAGACGGCGCCGGATATGATCGTGCATATGCTGGACGGTCAGGCGCGCGATGCAATGATCGCCAGCGACGCCGCGCTGCTGGCCTCCGGGACGGCAGCGCTGGAGTGTATGCTGGCGAAATGCCCGATGGTGGTTGGCTACCGGATGAAGCCGTTCACCTTCTGGCTGGCGAAGCGGTTGGTAAAAACCGACTACGTCTCGTTACCGAACCTGCTGGCCGGTCGCGAACTGGTTAAAGAGCTGCTGCAGGATGAGTGCGAGCCCCAGGCGCTGGCAGCCGCTCTGCAGCCGCTGCTGGCCGATGGCAAAACCAGCCATGAGATGCATGAGACGTTCCGCGCCCTGCATCAGCAGATCCGCTGCAACGCCGATGAGCAGGCGGCGGACGCCGTACTGGAG
>NZ_JACCQC010000086.1:0-464 GCF_015712225.1 Burkholderia sp. 9775_39
CCACTACCTGTGGCGCTGCCGGCGCTGCCCGTGCGTTGCGGGGATGCGCCGACTCAATCCTTGGCGACGTGGCGCAACGGCCAACGCGTGAGGGTGGTGGCGGTGGATGCGGCATCGAGAGCCGGCATCCCGCTGGAAGACCCGCGTTTCCAGACATTGCTCATCACGCCGGATGGCACGTTGCCACCGCCAACCCGCGCGTTTGAGGCGCGCTGTGTGGCTGAAGGTGCCGACGCCTGGAGCGTCTTCGCCACCATTGCCGGTGCCGCGCCGCAAGCGTTCTCCGGCACGCAGTTGCTGGCCGACCGCAACGGGTGGTTGCGCGCACGCGGCGCACCGGGCACCACGTGGTCCGATGCTGACTTCCTGTGCACCTCGGCCGCCCGCGGAACCGCCCGCAGCACAAGCGGCCTCGACGCCTTGATCGCCCGCATGGACGCCGAACCGGTGCGCTATGTGAAAGG
>NZ_JACCQC010000087.1:0-463 GCF_015712225.1 Burkholderia sp. 9775_39
GTACAGTGCAACCAATACAATCAACTGTCAGCCATTCCAAATACTTCAAGATTGACGTTCTTGATATAGAAGTCAGTGCTGGGCCGGGAGTCATCAACCGTGAGTTTGTAGAAGTTCTACGCTCGGTTGAGTACTCGTTTGACGATGCTCGTCACATGTTCGATGGTAGGAAGGCGGAAAATATCCGCATCATTAACGTGCGTGGTGACAGCATGTCAGGAACGATCGAACCAGGTGATCTGCTGTTCGTTGATATCACAGTTAAATCTTTCGACGGTGATGGTATCTATGCGTTTCTGTACGACGACACAGCCCATGTAAAGCGCCTGCAAATGATGAAGGATAAGCTGCTGGTCATCTCTGATAACAAAAGCTACTCACCGTGGGACCCGATCGAGAAAGACGAGATGAACCGGGTGTTCATCTTCGGTAAGGTTATTGGGAGCATGCCGCAGACATATAG
>NZ_JACCQC010000088.1:0-440 GCF_015712225.1 Burkholderia sp. 9775_39
ATTGACCACTGCGCCCCCGTTGGGCATGTAACGCACTTCCGGGTCCTGTCCCAGATGTCCAACCAGAATGACTTTGTTAACGCCACGTGCTGCCATGATGAATCTCCTTAATCCGTTGTTTTGCCTTTTAAAACCATCACCCGTTGAGTTGCCGGGGCCGCGGTTTTGACGTTTTGCGGGAACCTGCTGAACCTGCCCCCTGGATATAACCTTCACCCGTTTGAGAGCCGTTCGCCGCGAGGGCGTAAACGAGCACGGCCCGGTGCAGAGGTCGGGGGGTGAGCGGGAAATTTTTTTCGGTCTAATGAAGCGCAGCGGAATGGCCGGGAAAAATTTATTGCGAAAGGCTCTGCCGTCCCCTGGACAGCAAGACGGGTTGTGCTTGTCTCAGCCCCGGCGAATGGACTCAAACGGGTGATACGGGTACCAGGGGAAAGGAG
>NZ_JACCQC010000089.1:0-439 GCF_015712225.1 Burkholderia sp. 9775_39
GCAAAGTATCCGGGAGACACGCCGTTGATGCTGGTTATCTGGTCCCCGGAAGAGATTCAGGCCCTCGCTGACGGAATGGATATTTCCCTGTCCGATCATGAAATCAGGACCGTCCTGGCGCGCCTGGAGGACATCCCGGAAGACCAGCGGACTGAGTCCGGTATTTCTTCCGGCGTGGCGATGGAGATTATCAGCAACGTGAGCGAAAACCGCCAGGTGACCGTCCCGGCTGAACTGCTGGCGTCCCTGATTCAGACCGCCGAACAGGCACTGTGGAAACGTGAATGGGCCGCCCGTGATTACGGCCTCGCCGTCCCGGAATGCGTCACCCGCCGTCAGGCGGTGGTTAATCAGGCCCGCATCCTGCTGAAAAACAACACACACGAAAACGACTGATGTTATCGCCGCCTTCGGGCGGCGATTCAGGGAGACCATTAAT
>NZ_JACCQC010000008.1:0-281788 GCF_015712225.1 Burkholderia sp. 9775_39
GATCCCGCCCACCCGGAAAACCTGCAGGACGTGATCCAGGCGCTGAAGGACACCGATGCGGAGCTCGGCTTCGCGTTCGACGGCGACGGCGACCGTCTCGGCGTCGTCACGAAGGACGGCCAGATCATCTATCCGGACCGCCAGCTGATGCTGTTCGCGGAAGAAGTGCTGTCGCGCAATCCGGGCGCCCAGATCATCTACGACGTGAAGTGCACGCGCCACCTCGCGCAGTGGGTGAAGTCGAAGGGCGGCGAGCCGCTGATGTGGAAGACCGGCCATTCGCTCGTGAAGGCGAAGCTGCGCGAGACGGGGGCACCGCTGGCCGGCGAAATGAGCGGCCACGTGTTCTTCAAGGATCGCTGGTACGGCTTCGACGACGGCCTGTACACGGGCGCGCGCCTGCTGGAAATTCTCGCGAAGACGGCCGATCCGAGCGCGCTGCTCAACAGCCTGCCGGACGCGATGAGCACGCCGGAACTGCAGCTCTGGCTCGACGAAGGCGAGAATTTCCGCCTGATCGAGCAGTTGCAGAAGGAAGCGAAGTTCGACGGCGCCGACGAAGTCGTGACGATCGACGGCCTGCGTGTCGAGTACCCGGACGGTTTCGGCCTCGCGCGTTCGTCGAACACGACGCCGGTCGTCGTGATGCGCTTCGAAGCCGAGACGCAGGAAGGGCTCAAGCGCATCCAGGAGGACTTCCGCCGCGTGCTGACGGCCGCGAAGCCGGACGTCAAGCTGCCGTTCTGAGCACCGGCGGCCGGCGGGCCGCCCGTACGACGGCCGGCTCATCGGCCGGGTTTATCTTGAAAAGCGGCGCGCGCCCCGGGCGCGTGGCCGCTTTTTGTCTGTCTGGCCCTCCGGGCGGGATAAAATCCCCCCTTTATGTCTGTCGCCGGCTGCCAGCCGGCGTTTTTTCAGCGTGCAAAAGATCCTGATCGTGCGTGTGTCGTCGCTGGGCGACGTCGTGCACAACATGCCGGTGATCGCCGATATCCGGCGCCGCCACCCCGATGCGCAGATCGACTGGCTCGTCGAGGAAAGCTTCGTCGACCTCGTACGGCTCGTCGACGGCGTGCGCAACGTGCTGCCGTTCTCGCTGCGCCGCTGGCGCAAGAAGCCGTTCTCGGGGGCGACGTGGCGCGAGATCCGCGCGTTCCGCCGGCGCCTCGCGGCCGAGCAGTACGACCTCGTGATCGACTGCCAGGGCCTCATCAAGACCGCGTGGGTCGCGAGCTGGGCCCGCGGCCCGCTCGTCGGGCTCGGCAACCGCACCGACGGCGCCGGCTACGAGTGGCCGGTGCGCTTCTTCTACCGCAAGCGCGTGCCGATCGCGCCGCGCACGCACGTCGTCGAGCGCTCGCGCCAGTTGGTCGCGGCCGCGCTGGACGACCCGGCGCCGACCCCGGCCGACCCCGTCGAGTTCGGCCTCGACACGCGGGCGGCAGCGCTCGCGGTGGCCGCGCTCGGCCTGAACCTGCCGGTGCCGTACGTCGTGTTCGTCCACGCGACGTCGCGCGCCGACAAGCAGTGGCCGGACGCCGCGTGGATCGAGCTCGGCCAGGCGCTGGTGCGGCGCGGCGCGTCGCTCGTGCTGCCGTGGGGCAACGACGCGGAACGCGCGACCAGCGAGCGGCTCGCGAAGGAATTCGGCGCGGCGGCGATCGTGCCGCCGAAGCTGTCGCTGCCGGCCGTGGTCGGGCTGATCGACGGCGCGGCTGCGACGGTCGGGGTTGATACAGGTCTGGTTCACATCGCGGCCGCGCTGAAGCGCCCGACGGTCGAACTGTACAATTTCGCGACGGCCTGGCGGACCGGCGGCTACTGGTCGCCGAACGTCGTCAATCTCGGCACGGCGGGGCAGCCCCCGTCGATCGCGCAGGTGAAGTCGGCGCTCGCGGGCTTCGGCCTCCTGTAACGCTGTCCACACGCGAACCGATCATGAGCGAATCCCAGATCATCGAAGTCCCGTCCGCCGACTGGAGCGGACACAACCTGTCGGCGCCGCGCGAGCAGTTGCTGGCCGCGGTCGAGGAAGGCAAGGTGCTGTATTTCCCGCACCTGCGCTTCGCGATCGAAGGCGGCGAGGAAGCGCTGCTCGATCCGGCGCTCGCCGATCCGAAACGCAAGAACATCAGCCTCGCGCCGAACGGCGGCGCGCTCGCCGGCGTGCTCGGCGACAGCGTCACGCAGTCGGCCGTGCGCGCGCTCGTCGCGCGCTTCCAGCAGCAGGCCGGCACGCTCGTCGACGGCCTCTTTCCCGAATACCGCGGCAAGCTGCGCGTCGCGCCGACGAGCCTGCGGCTGATGCAGGTCGAAACGCGCCAGACGTCGTGGCGCAAGGACGACAGCCGGCTGCACGTCGACGCGTTCCCGTCGCGGCCGAACTACGGCGAGCGCATCCTGCGCGTGTTCACGAACGTGAACCCGGCCGGCGCACCGCGCGTGTGGCGTGTCGGCGAGCCGTTCGAGGACGTCGCGAAGCGCTTCCTGCCGAAGATCCGGCCGCAGTTCCCGGGCTCGGCGTGGCTGCTGAACCTGCTGCACGTGACGAAATCGCCGCGCAGCGCATACGACCACCTGATGCTGAACCTGCACGACGGGATGAAGGCCGACCTCGACTACCAGAAGACGTGTCCGCAGCAAACGATGCCGTTTCCGCCGGGCAGCGTGTGGATATGTTTCTCCGATCAGACTTCGCACGCTGTGATGTCGGGCCAGTTCATGCTCGAGCAAACCTTCTTCCTGCCGGTCGACGCGATGGTTCGCCGCGAATGCGCGCCGCTCGGCATTCTCGAACGCCTGACGGGCAGGGCGCTGGTTTGAGCGCGCGCCTGCTTCGACGCAATACCCGGGCGGCCGCATGCTGAGGGCGATCTATCGCGCGCTGTGGTGGCTCGTCGCGCCGGCCGCGGTCATCCGGCTCTACGTGCGCTCGCGCAAGGAGCGCGGTTATCGCGAGCATATCGCCGAGCGCTTCGGTCACGTCGCGGGCCGCTCGCGCGACGACCGCGCGCCGCTGATCTGGGTGCATGCGGTGTCGGTCGGCGAGACGCGCGCCGCGCAGCCGCTGATCGATGCGCTGATGCGCGCGCGCCCCGATGCGCGCATCCTGCTCACGCACATGACGCCGAGCGGCCGCGCGACGGGCGAACAGATCTTCGGCGATCGCGTGCTGCGCTGCTACCTGCCGTACGACATGCCGGGCGCGGTGCGGCGCTTCCTGCGTGCATGGCGGCCGACGCTCGGCCTCGTGATGGAAACCGAGGTGTGGCCGACGCTGATCGACGAGTGTCGCCGCGCGGACGTGCCGCTGGTGTTGACCAATGCGCGGATGTCCGCGCGTTCGTTCCGGCGCGCGGCGAAGTTCGGCGCGGCGACGCGCGACGTGTTCGGCGGCTTCTCGCGCGTGCTCGCGCAGAGCCCGGCCGATGCGGAGCGGCTGACGTCGCTCGGCGCCCGCAACGTGACCGTGCTCGGCAACCTGAAGTTCGACATGACGACGCCGCCGGAACTCGCGGCACGCGGGCATGCGTGGCGCGACGCGATCGGCGCGCGGCCGGTGTGGGTTGCCGCCAGCACGCGCGAGAACGAAGAAGCGCTGGTGTTGCAGGCGTTCGCGGAAATGCGTACGCCCGGCGCGCTGCTGGTGCTCGTGCCGCGTCATCCGCAGCGCTTCGCCGAGGTCGAGGCGCTCGTCGCGCGCGGCGGGCTCAAATGCGTGCGGCGCTCGGTGTGGGCGGCCGACGCGGCCGCGCTCGCAGCGGGCCGGCCGGCGGCCGACCCGCTGCCGGACGACGTCACGGTGTTGCTCGGCGATTCGATGGGCGAGCTCGGCGCGTACTACGCGGCGGCCGACATCGCGTTCATCGGCGGCAGCCTGCTGCCGCTCGGCGGGCAGAACCTGATCGAAGCGTGCGCGGTCGGCGTGCCGGTGCTGATCGGGCCGCACGTGTTCAACTTCACGCAGGCGACCGCCGATGCGGTCGCGGCCGGTGCGGCGATGCAGGTCGAGGATCCGCTCGATCTCGCACACGTGCTCGACGCGCTGTTCGCCGACAACGCGCGGCGCATCGCGATGGGCGCGGCCGGCGCGGCCTTCGCATCGCGTCACCGCGGCGCGACCGCGCGCACGGTCGACGTGCTCGCCGCGCTGTTGCCGCCTGCCGCAACCGGCGCGCGTGCGCTGCCGGACGTGCAGGACGCTCCGGACGACGACGCATAGACGGCGCGGGCGGCGCGATGCCGCCCGGACTCGCGTGGCGGCGTCGCAGGGCGCCGCCGCGCCGCTCACACCGTCAGCAAACCCTTCTTCTCGATGAATGCGATCACGTCCGCGACGCCGTCGAGCGCCTTCAGGTTCGTCATCACGTAAGGCCGTTCGCCGCGCATTTTCCGCGTGTCGGACGCCATCACGTCGAGGTTCGCGCCGACCAGCGGCGCGAGGTCGGTCTTGTTGATCACCAGCAGGTCGGACTTCGTGATGCCCGGGCCGCCCTTGCGCGGAATCTTCTCGCCGCCCGCGACGTCGATCACGTAGATCGTCAGGTCCGACAGCTCGGGACTGAAGGTCGCCGCGAGATTGTCGCCGCCGGACTCGATGAACACGATGTCGGCATCGGGAAAGCGCGCGAGCATCCGGTCGACGGCTTCGAGGTTGATCGATGCATCTTCCCGGATCGCCGTGTGCGGGCAGCCGCCCGTCTCGACGCCCATGATGCGTTCCTCGGGCAGTGCGCCCGCGACCGTCAGCAGTCGCTGGTCTTCCTTCGTATAGATGTCGTTCGTGATCGCGACGAGGTCGTAGCGGTCGCGCATCGCCTTGCACAGCATTTCGAGCAGCGTGGTCTTGCCGGAGCCGACGGGGCCGCCGATGCCGACGCGCAGCGGCGGCAGTTTCTTCGTGCGGCGGGCGGGGGAGGGAGCGGGTGCGTTCATGGTCGGGCGAAGAGGTTCAGGAGCGGAACAACCGCGAATACTGGGTTTCGTGCCGCGCGGACAGGATGCCGAGCTGCGGCGCGAGCGTGTTGACGGCGTCGGGCGGTGTCGCGAGCGCGCGGCGCACGGCCGCGTCGATCGCGCCGCGCAGCGCGACGATGATGCGTTGCCCGGCGAGCTGGCCGAGCGGCACGGCCTTCAGCGCGGCGGACGTCTGGTTCTCGACCCAGCCGAACGCGTACGCGGCGAGCGTCGCGTCGGCGCCGGCGTCGTGAGCGGCAGCCGCGTACGCGAACGCGGTCGGCAGCGCGATCGGCGACAGCGACGCGAGCGTCGCGCGGCGTGCGGCGTCGCCCCATTCGAGCGATGCGCACAGCTGCGCGAGCGACCAGCCCATCTGTTCGGTTTCGCGGCGCAGTTCGGCCGATTCCCGGCTCGCGACGAACCAGGCATTTTCGGCGGCGAGCGCGTGCGTGTCGTGCGTCTGCCAGCGGGCGAGCTGGTGCGCGAGGAACGGCAGTTCGCCGTGCGCGAGCACGTCGGTCAGGCCGCTCGCAATCCAGTCGCGCGCGGAATCGGCGTCGCGGATCAGGTTCGCGTCGAGCGCGGCTTCGAGGCCCTGCGAATAGCTGTACGCGCCGATCGGCAAAGCCGGCGATGCGAGGTGCAGCAGCGCGACGAGCTCAGTGGTGGTCATGACCGTGGTGGCCGTGCGTGCAGCCGGGACCATGCTGATGATCGTGATCGTGATCGTGATCGTGCGAATGCGCATGCCCGTGGTGTTCGCCGAACACCTGCTGCGCGAGCGCGTAGTCCTCGGCGAACGTCGCGTCGTGCCCGTGTTTGTGGCCGCCGCCGTATGCGCCGGCTTCCGGCTGGAACGGCGCATGCGTTTCGTCGACCTGCGTGCCGAGCCGGCGCAGCATGTCCGCGAGCACCGGATCGGCTTCGAGCTTCAGGTAGCCGTCGCCGATCTCGACCGGCGTGTGACGGTTGCCGAGGTGATACGCGGCGCGCATCAGCGTGAGCGGGTCGGCCGCGCGCACGAGCAGCACGGTTTCGGGCGCCGCGGCGACGCGCACGAGCGCGCCGTCGTCGGCGACGAGCACGTCGCCGTCGCGCAGCACGGTGCCGCGCGGCAGCAGGACCGCGACGTCTTCGCCGGTATCGAGCGTCGCCGCGAGGCGGCTCTTGCAGCGGGCGTCATAGGCGAGCGTGAGCGTCGGCGCGCGCGCGACGAGCGACGCGGCGAGTTTCACGTTCGGGGCAATACGTTTGTCGAGGGTGCGCATGAAACCGAGGATCTCGAATCAGAACAGGAAATAGCGCTGCGCCATCGGCAGCACCGTCGCCGGCTCGCAGGTGAGCAACTGGCGGTCGGCGATCACGTCGTAGGTTTCGGGGTCGACGCTGATCGACGGACGCCAGGCGTTGTGAATCATGTCGGCCTTCGTCACGTTGCGGCAGTTGCGCACCGGCACGATCCGCTTCGCGAGGCCATAGCGCTCCGCGATGCCCGCATCGGCCGCCATCTGCGACACGAAGGTCAGCGACGTGCGCGCGAGCGCCCCGCCGCGCGTCGCGAACATCTCGCGATAGTGAACCGGCTGCGGCGTCGGGATCGACGCGTTCGGGTCGCCCATCTGCGCGAGCGCGATCATCCCGCCCTTGAGGATCATCGACGGCTTGATCCCGAAGAACGCAGGCTCCCACAGCACGAGGTCGGCCCACTTGCCGGGCTCGATCGAGCCGACTTCATGCGCGATGCCGTGCGTGAGCGCCGGGTTGATCGTGTACTTCGCGACGTAGCGCTTCGCGCGGAAGTTGTCGTTGCGCGCGGTGTCCTCCGGCAGCGCGCCGCGCTGCACCTTCATCTTGTGCGCGGTCTGCCAGGTGCGGATGATCACTTCGCCGACGCGGCCCATCGCCTGCGAATCGGACGACAGCATCGACAGCGCGCCGAGATCGTGCAGGATGTCCTCGGCCGCGATCGTCTCGCGACGAATGCGCGATTCGGCGAACGCGAGATCCTCGGCGATCGACGGATCGAGGTGATGGCACACCATCAGCATGTCGAGATGCTCGTCGAGCGTGTTGATCGTGTACGGGCGCGTCGGATTGGTCGACGACGGCAGTACGTTCATCTCGCCGCACACCTTCAGGATGTCGGGCGCATGGCCGCCGCCCGCACCTTCGGTGTGGTACGTGTGGATCGTGCGGCCCTTGAACGCGGCGACCGTCGATTCGACGAACCCGGCCTCGTTCAGCGTGTCGGTGTGGATCGCGACCTGCGTGTCGGTGTCGTCGGCCACCGACAGGCAGTTGTCGATCGCGGCGGGCGTCGTGCCCCAGTCCTCGTGCAGTTTCAAACCGATCGCGCCGGCCGCGATCTGCTCGACGAGCGGCTGCGGCAGGCTCGCGTTGCCCTTGCCCAGAAAGCCGAGATTGATCGGCCAGCCGTCGGCGGCCTGCAGCATCCGCTCCATGTGCCACGGGCCCGGCGTGCAGGTCGTCGCGTTGGTGCCGGTGGCCGGCCCCGTGCCGCCGCCGAGCATCGTCGTGACGCCCGACGCGAGCGCCTCGTCGATCTGCTGCGGGCTGATGAAGTGAATGTGCGTGTCGATGCCGCCCGCGGTCACGATCAGCCCTTCGCCGGCGATGACTTCGGTCGCGGCGCCGATCGCGATCGTCACGCCCGGCTGGATGTCGGGGTTGCCGGCCTTGCCGATCGCGGCGATGCGGCCGTGCTTGATCGCGATGTCGGCCTTCACGATGCCCCAGTGATCGAGGATCACCGCGTTCGTGATGACGGTGTCGGGCACGTCGGCGGCCACGCGCTGCGACTGGCCCATCCCGTCGCGGATCACTTTTCCGCCGCCGAATTTCACTTCCTCGCCGTACGTGGTGAAGTCGCGTTCGATCTCGATCAGCAGTTCGGTATCGGCGAGCCGGACGCGGTCGCCCGTCGTCGGCCCGAACATTTCCGCGTACGCGCGGCGGCTCAAGCGTAGTGTCATGTTGCTGTTCCTGAAGAGCGGGGCGCGGCTTACAGCGGCCCCATCACCTTGCCCTGAAAACCGTAGACGGCGCGCTCGCCCGCGAGCGCGACGAGCTCGACGGTGCGCGTCTGGCCGGGCTCGAAGCGCACGGCCGTGCCGGCCGCGATGTTGAGCCGGAAGCCGCGCGCGGCCGCGCGGTCGAACGACAGCGCGTCGTTGACTTCGAAGAAGTGGTAGTGCGAGCCGACCTGCACCGGGCGATCGCCGGTGTTCGCGACGACGAGCGAGCGCGTCGCACGGCCCGCATTCAGTTCGTGTTCGCCGTCGTCGGTGAGGATTTCGCCGGGGATCATGCGGGGCCTCACGGAATCGGGTGGTGGACGGTCACGAGCTTCGTGCCGTCGGGGAAGGTCGCTTCGACCTGGATGTCGGGAATCATTTCCGGCACGCCGTCCATCACGTCGTCGCGCGTGAGCAGCGTCGTGCCGTAGTGCATCACCTCGGCCACCGTCCTGCCGTCGCGCGCGGCTTCCATCAGCGCCGCGGTGATGAAGGCGACCGCCTCCGGATAGTTGAGCTTCAGGCCGCGCGCACGGCGGCGTTCGGCGAGCAGCGCCGCCGTGAAGATCAGCAGCTTGTCCTTTTCGCGGGGAGTCAGTTTCATGAAGGCAGACGTTCAGGAAAACGTAATTTTTATCGGTGCGCACGCAACGGGCGGGCGCGCGGTTCATCGTAGCACCGCGCTGTTTTGCGTGCGTCGTGTATCGCTTATGTAAGGAGCAAGGTGCGTGCCATGTGCATTGCACGCGGTGCGATGCGCGTTCGTGGTGCGCGATGCATGGAGAGGGTGCGGCGCGTGTCGCGCGCTGCGCCGAAACGGTGCGTGATGCGCGCGTTCAGGTTTGCCAGAGACGCAGCGGCCGCGCGTCGACGCCGTGCACGATCGGCCGCAACTGCAGCCAGCAGTCGGTGAAGTGGCGCTGCAGCGCTTCCATCGACGTCGCGAGCGCACGCACGAGCACGACGCCGGGCGTCACGCAGGTGGCGCCCGCGCGCAGCGTGTCGTCGAACGGCATGCGCGCGGCGAGCGCTTCGGCGAGCGTGGCGTCGCACGCGGCGCCGGCGGCCCACAGCGTGCCGTAGACGGGAAAACCGGCGAGGCCCTGCAGCGCGCCGCGCAGCGGGTCGCGCGCGTCGAGTAGCGCGCGCTCGGTCCACAGCGGCCGGCCGTCGGCATCGACGAGCGCCGAGGTCGACGCGATGCGTCCCGCCGACCAGGTTTCGCCGGCCGCCTGCCGGCCGAGCTGCGTCGCGTCCCAGCCGATCGCGCTCGCGCCTGCGCCGAGCGTCACCGTGAAGTCGAGCGCCGCGTGCGCCGCGTCGAAGAACAGGTTGTTCTGCGGTAGCCAGTCGAGCTTCGCATGCGCGCCGATCGCGATGCCGATACGCTGTGTCGCGTCGAGGCCGTTCGACTTGTACCACTTGGTCGCGCCGGGCGTCGTCAGCACCGCGTGCGTGCCGTCGCCGAGCGCGATGTCGATGTCGAGCCGGTCGCCGCCCGCGACGCCGCCCGGCGGATGCACGATCACCGCGTGGCAGATCGCGTCGCCTTCCGGGTACAGCGGCCGCTGCACGCGCAGCGGGCCGTCGTGCAGCCGGTGCGCGAGCGTCGTGCGCGCACCATGCCGCTCGAAGCCGAGTTCGAGGCGGCCGCGCCACGACTTGGCGACGGCGGGGCGGGACAGCGAGGCGTGCGAATCGGGGGCGGACATCGGCGGCGAACGGGAAACGAGGAAGCGGGTGCGAAGAACGTGGATGCTACCGGAACAATAATGCAGATGCCGCGTTCGTAGGAAGCGCCGCGTGCGCGCGTCCCGCGAGCCGACCGTACGTGTCCCTCGCCGTGCCTACCGCGGTGCCTACCGCGGTGCCTACCGCCGTGCCTACCGCGGTGCCGCCCATCACACCGCGATCAGCTCCCGTACCCCGTTCGTCTCCATGTCCTGTGCTTCCCCGCCTGCGACGATCTCGCCACGACTCATCACCCAGTACCGGTCGGCGATCGATTGAGCGAAATCGTAATACTGTTCGACGAGCAGCACGGTCATCCGCGATTCGTCGACGAGCTGGCGCAGCGTGCGGCCGATGTCCTGGATGATCGACGGCTGGATGCCTTCGGTCGGCTCGTCGAGGATCAGCAACTGCGGCTCGCTCATCAGCGCGCGGCCGATCGCGAGCTGTTGCTGCTGGCCGCCCGACAGGTCGCCGCCGCGCCGTGCGCGCATGTCCTTGAGCACCGGGAACAGGTCGTAGATGCGATCGGGCACTTTCGACGGCGCCTTGCGGCTCGCCGCGCCGACGAGCAGGTTTTCCTCGACGGTGAGCCGCGGAAAGATGTCGCGGCCCTGCGGCACGTACGCGAGCCCCGCCGCGACGCGCGCGTACGGCGGCAGTGCGCCGAGCGCGGTGCCGCGCCACGACACGCTGCCGCTTTTCGCGGCGACGACGCCCATCAGGCAGCGCAGCAGCGTGCTCTTGCCGACGCCGTTGCGGCCGAGCAGCACGGTGAGCTTGCCGTCGTCGGCGACGAGGTTCACGTTGCGCAGGATATGGCTGCCGCCGTAGTACTGGTTCAGCGCTTCGATTTTCAGCATCGCATCATCGTCCGAGGTAAGACTCGATCACCGCGTCGTCGCGCTTGACCTGGTCGAGCGTGCCGTGCGCGAGCACCGCGCCTTCGGCCATCACCGTCACGCGTCCCGTGTCGCCCGCGAGCGCCGCGACGAATTCCATGTCGTGCTCGACGACCATCATCGAGCAGGTGCCGCGCAGCGTGTTCAGCAGCTCGGCGAGTTCCATCGTCTCGTGGTCGGTCATCCCGGCCGCCGGCTCGTCGAGCAGCAGCAGCGCGGGGCGCTGCATCAGCAGCATGCCGATTTCGAGCCGCTGCTTCTGGCCGTGCGACAGTTCGCCGGCCGCGCGATACGCATGGCTTTCGAGGCCGATCAGCGCGAGCGTCTCCTCGATCTTCGCCTGCGCGGTGCGGTCGAGCCGCGCGCGCAGCGACGCGAGCCAGCCCTTGTCGGTCTGCATCGCGAGTTCGAGGTTTTCCCATACCGGATGCTGTTCGAATACGGTCGGCTTCTGGAACTTGCGGCCGATGCCCGCCCGCGCGATCTCCGGTTCGTTCATCCGCGCGAGGTCGATCGTCTGGCCCAGAAACACCTTGCCCGCATCGGGCCGCGTCTTGCCGGTGATGACGTCCATCATCGTCGTCTTGCCCGCGCCGTTCGGGCCGATCACGCAGCGCAGCTCGCCCGCGTCGATCGAGAGCGACAGCTTCTTCAGCGCACGAAACCCGTCGAAGCTCACCTCGATGTCCTCGAGATAGAGAATCGTGCCGTGCGACGTATCGATGCCGGGCGGCACGACGCGCCCCATCGACGCGCTGCCGCTGACGGTCAGCTCGTCCTCGGGGGGCGGCGTGAACTGGTAGAGCGCCGTTCCATTCATGCGCGTTTCCCCTTCGCGAGCACGGTTTCGACGAGGCCCATGATCCCGCGCGGCAGCAAGAGCGGCACGAGCACGAAGATCAGACCGAGGAAGAACAGCCAGTATTCGGCGAAGTACGCGGTGAAGACGCTCTTCGCGCCGTTTACCGCGAACGCGCCGACGATCGGCCCGATCAGCGTGCCGCGTCCGCCCACCGCGACCCAGATCGCCATTTCGATCGAGTTGCCGGGCGACATCTCGCCGGGATTGATGATGCCGACCTGCGGCACGTACAGCGCGCCGGCGATGCCGCACAGCACGGCCGACACGGTCCACACGAACAGCTTGTACGCGAGCGGGCTGTAGCCGAGGAACATCAGCCGCGTCTCGCCGTCGCGTACTGCGGTCACCACGCGCCCGAGCTTGCTCGTGACGATCGCGCGCGCGGCGATGAACGCGAGCACGAGGGTCGCGAACGTCAGCAGCAACAGCACCGTGCGCGTGCCCGGCGACGTGATCGCGAAGCCGGCGATGCGCTTGAAGTCGGTGAAGCCGTTGTTGCCGCCGAAGCCCGTCTCGTTGCGATAGAACAGCAGCATCGCGGCGAACGTCAGCGCCTGCGTGATGATCGACAGGTACACGCCCTTCACGCGCGAGCGGAACGTGAAGAAGCCGAACACCCACGCGAGCACGGCCGGCACGAGCACGACCAGCGCGAGCGCCCACGCGAGATGCTGCGTGCCGCTCCAGTACCACGGCAACTGGTGCCAGTCGAGGAACACCATGAAGTCGGGGAGGTCGCTGCCGTACTTGCCGTCGCGGCCGATCTCGCGCATCAGGTACATGCCGATCGCATAGCCGCCGAGCGCGAAGAACAGGCCGTGGCCGAGGCTCAGGATGCCGCAGTAGCCCCACACGAGGTCGAGCGCGAGCGCGGCGATCGCGTAGCACATCAGCTTGCCCGCGAGCGTCATCGCGTACGCGGACAGGTGGAACGCGCTGGCTTCGGGCGCGACGAGTGCGGCGAGCGGCACGCCGATGCCGATCGCCACGCACAGCGCGACGAGCGCGAGCCATGCGCGGCGCGACAGCAGCGCGGGGCGGGGCGGCAGGCCGAGCGCGAAGCCGTCCGCCGCGCGTCCGGCGGCAGCGGGCTTCGACGTGTCGGCGACCGGGTTCGATATCGAATCGGTGAATGAAGTCACGTCAAGCCTCCGCGCTGCGGCCCTTCGGGGCGAACATGCCCTGCGGGCGTTTCTGGATGAACAGCACGATCATCACGAGCACCGCGATCTTCGCGAGCACGGCACCCCAGAACGGTTCGATCGCCTTGCTCGCGAGGCCGAGTCCGAAGCCGCCGAGCACGGTGCCGGCGATCTGCCCGACACCGCCGAGCACGACGGCCATGAACGAGTCGATGATGTAGTTCTGGCCGAGATCGGGGCCCACGTTGCCGATCTGCGACAGCGCGCAGCCGCCGAGGCCGGCGATGCCCGCGCCGAACGCGAACGCATACGCGTCGACCCGCGCGGTCTTCACGCCGACGCAGGCTGCCATCCGGCGGTTCTGCGTGACCGCGCGCACGAACAGGCCGAGCCGCGTCTTCGTCAGCACGGCCCACGCGACGACCACCACCGCGAGCGCGAACGCGAGGATCGCGAGCCGGTTGTACGGCAGGATCAGGTTCTGCATCACCGTCACGCCGCCACTCATCCACGACGGGTTCACGACCTGCACGTTCTGCGCGCCGAACAGCATGCGCGTCGCCTGGATCAGGATCAGGCTCACGCCGAAGGTCGCGAGCAGCGTTTCGAGCGGGCGGCCGTACAGGTGCCGCAGCACGAGCCGTTCGAGCACGATGCCGACGAGCGCGGCCACCGCGAACGACACCGGCACGGCGACGAGCGGATACCAGTCGAATGCGCCGGGCGCGTAGCGCTGGACCAGCGTCTGCACGACATAGGTTGCGTACGCACCGATCATCAGGAATTCGCCGTGCGCCATGTTGATCACGCCGATCAGCCCGTACGTGATCGCGAGGCCGAGCGCGGCGAGCAGCAGCACGCTGCCGAGCGACAGGCCGGCGAACACCGTGCCGACGATTTCGCCGCGGCGCTGCAGCGCGTGCAACGTATCGAGCCCGTGTTGCGCGGCTTCGCGCACGCGCGCGTCGGGCTCCGCGTAGCTGCCGTCCGCGTTTTTCGCGACGAGCGGGCGCAGTTGTTCGATCATGTCGAGGTCGCTGCGCGCGGCCACCACCTGCACGGCTTCGAGGCGCTTCGCCGGATCGGGATCGTGCAGCGCGGCGATCGCCCACAGCGCATCGAGGCGGCGTTTCAGCGCCGGATCGGTTTCCTTCGCGCGGGCGCGGTCGATCATCGGCTTGAGCGCCGGGTCGGGCGACTTCAGCAGCGCGTCGATCGCGTCGCGGCGCGCGGCCACGTCCGGCGACGCGAGCGCGAGGCCCGACAGCGCACCGGCGATCTTCGTGCGCAGCAGGTTGTTCAGCATCACCGGCTGCGCGTCGCCGGCCGGCGTCGCGGCCTGCGTGAGCGCGTCGTGCGCGGTGTCGCCGGACTGGATCAACAGGCGGCCGTCGCCGGTCGCGAGCGCATCGCCGCTCGACAGCGCATTGAGCACCGCAACGGCGCGCGGATCGGTGTCGGCGGCGAGCCGTTCGATCGCGGCCGTCTTCGCGTCGAAGTCGTCGCCGGCGAGCGCGGCGGTATCGGCCGCCGTCAGCGCGAACGCGGCGTGCGGCAGCAGGCCCGCGAGGGCGGCGCATGCCGCGATCGCGCGGGCGGCTCGGCGAAAGCGTGTTGGCATCGGGAAATCCTGTCGGGCGTGGGAAGCGGAGTGGGGCGGCGCTGCGCCGTTGCCGACGGTCCGTCACGGCAAGCGTGGCCGGCGCATCGGCAGCGGGCGGGCGGCACGTCGCACACGAAGCGCGACGCGCCGCTCGACGTCAGGCCAGCGCGGCGCGCTGCCGGCGCAGGAACGCCGGAATCGAGCTGACGACGTCCGGCTTGCCCTGGTTGCCCGCGATGAACGGGCTCCACGGTTGCGCGCGCACGGCCGTCTTCGTCTTCCACACGACGTTGAACTGCCCGTCGCCACGGATCTCGCCGATCATCACCGGCTTGTGCAGGTGATGGTTGCCGTCCATCGCGAGCGTGAAGCCCGATGGCGCGGCGACCGTCTGGCCGATCATCGCGACGCGCACCTTGTCGACGTCGGTGCTCTTCGCCTTCTCGACGGCCTGCTTCCACATATGGATGCCGACGTAGGTCGCTTCCATCGGATCGTTGGTCACGCGCTTCGCGCCGCCCGGCAGGTTGTTCGCCTTCACCCACGCGGCGAACTGGTCCTTGAATTTCGTGTTGGTCGGGTTCTTCACCGACATGAAGTAGTTCCACGCGGCGAGGTGGCCGACGAGCGGCTTCGTATCGATCCCGCGCAGCTCTTCCTCGCCGACCGAGAACGCGACCACCGGCACGTCGGTCGCCTTGATCCCCTGGTTGCCCAGCTCCTTGTAGAACGGCACGTTCGAGTCGCCGTTGATCGTCGAGACCACGGTCGTCTTGCCGCCCTGCGCGAAGGTCTTGATGTTCGCGACGATGGTCTGGTAATCGCTGTGGCCGAACGGCGTGTAGACCTCCTGAATGTCGGCGTCTTTCACGCCCTTCGATTTCAGGAACGCGCGCAGGATCTTGTTGGTCGTGCGCGGATACACGTAGTCGGTGCCGAGCAGGAAGAAGCGCTTCGCGCCGCCGCCTTCCGCGCTCATCAGGTACTCGACGGCGGGAATCGCCTGCTGGTTCGGCGCGGCGCCCGTGTAGAACACGTTGCGCGACATTTCCTCGCCTTCATACTGCACCGGGTAGTAGAGCAGCCCGTTCAGCTCCTCGAATACCGGCAGCACCGACTTGCGCGACACCGACGTCCAGCAGCCGAACACGCACGCGACCTTGTCCTGCGTGAGCAGCTGGCGCGCCTTCTCGGCGAACAGCGGCCAGTTCGACGCCGGGTCGACCACCACCGGTTCGAGCTTGCGGCCCATCACGCCGCCGCTCTTGTTGATGTCGGCGATCGTCATCAGCGCGGTGTCCTTCAGCGACGTCTCCGAGATCGCCATCGTGCCCGACAGCGAATGCAGGATGCCGACCTTGATCGGGCCGGTGCCCGCATCGGCCGCGTGCGCGAACGGGCTCTTGCCCGCCAGCGCGAGCGCGCCGGCCATCGAACCGAACTTCAACAGACTGCGACGTTTCATCGGGATCCCCTTGTCGTGTTGGATGTGCGTGCGCCGTGGCGGCGCCGGCCATCGTGTAACGCAAGGCATGTGCCAGTCGCGCGGATGCACGTCCGGCGTGCCTTCGCGGGGCATCGGCGGGCATCGGGGCGGTGCGGATGACGCGTGGTGCAGCATGCGCGGTCCGTTGCGGTGCAGACGCGCGGGCGCAAATGGTGCACGGCGGTGCCGCGGCGCTGCGACGCGGGAAACGACGGAACGGCGCGCGGAAAAGAGAAACGGGCGCGCAATGCGCGCCCGTTCGGCGGATCGGTGCGGCCGGCGGCGGGGGCCGGGCGGCGCGGCGGCGCATGATGCGCGGCCGGAAGGATCGGTCAGTAGCGCGGCACGGACGGATCGACGTCGCGCGACCACGCGTCGATCCCGCCTTGCAGGTTGTACAGCTTGGTGAAGCCGCGCGATTCGAGGAACATCGCGACTTGCGCGCTGCGCATCCCGTGATGGCACACGCAAACGATTTCCGCTTCGTCGTCGAGCTCTTCGCTGCGCGCCGGAATCTGCTGCATCGGAATCGACACGCTGCCGGCGATCTGCGCGGTCGCGATTTCCCACGGCTCGCGCACGTCGAGCACGACCGGCGCGGGGCGCGCCGTGTCGCCGAGCCATTCCGCGAGCATCGCGGGCGTCAGGATCTGCATGGAGGCTCCGCCGCTCAGAACTTGAAGCGCGACGGCTCGATCGCGTTGACGAGATGGTCGATGTACGTTTCGAACACGTCGGCCACGCGGTACTGCTTGTCGTCGATGCGCGTGATGATCTGCGCCTTCATCACCGGACGGCCGCCGACGAACGCCGACAGGCGGCCGCCGACCTTGAGCTGTTCGAGCATTTCCTGCGGCACGACCGGCAGGCCGCCCGCGACGCAGATCACGTCGTACGGCGCCTTCGCGGCCCAGCCGCGCGAACCGTCGCCGAGCACGACTTCGGCGTTGGTCACGCCGTCGTTGCGCAGGTTGTCTTCCGCGAATTTCGCGATCGCCGGATCGATCTCGACGGCCGTCACGTGCTGCGCGCGATGCGCGAACAGCGCGGCGAGGTAACCCGAGCCCGCGCCGATCACCAGCACGTTCTCGTGCTTCTTGACGCCCAGCTCCTGCAGCACGCGCGCTTCGACGCGCGGGAACAGCATCTTGCTGGCGCCGCCGGGCAGCGGCAGTTCGAGATCGGCGAATGCGAGATCGCGGTATTGGGCCGGAACGTAGTTTTCACGCTTGACGATCGACAGCAGGCCCAGGACATCCAGATCCAGCACGTCCCACGGACGGATCTGCTGTTCGATCATGTTGAAACGCGCGTTTTCGATATTCATGGTGTGGTCACGCAGCCAGGTCGGCCATCAGCGGGGATAGAGAAACTTCGTGATTGTACCAAAGGGCACGGCCGCGAAGCCTTCAGGCGGCCTGCAACAGACCTTTACCCCTTGCTCTTCTTGATCTGCGCCTCGAACGCGAGGTCGAGCTTGCTCGCCTTGCGCGGTTTTTTGGGGCCGAATTCGTCGACGAACTTGACGAATTCGTCGAGCGGCAGCGGCTCGCAGCGCTTCTCGGCGGTGCCGCCCGAGCGGTCGACGAGATAGAACAGGCCGCCCGCCATCGCGACGGCCGCGAATTGCGGGTTGCCGGAGCGGGTCTTCAGGCGTTCGACCGCGTGGGTCGCTTTGGTGGTGCGCATCTTGGGGGCTGGCGAAGCGGGTGTAAGCCTCACACTGTATCAAACCGGCCGCCTGCTTGCGGCCGGCGGCCCGCCCGTGGCCGGCGCGAACCGGCCCTAAACCGTGCGCGAGTAGCGCTGCCGCGGCGTCTGGCCGAGGTATGCATCGAACGCCATCGCGATGTTGCGTACGACCATCCGGCCGGCCGGGTGGATCGTCAGGCGGTCGCACGCGATCGTCAGCAGCCCGTCGCGCTCGAACGGGCGCAGCGCGTCGAGCTCGCGTGCGAAATGATCGGCGAAGCGGATGCCGTGCGCGGCTTCCACATGCGAGAACGGCAGTTCCAGGTTGCACATCAGTTGCGTGATCACGTCGCGGCGCAGCCGGTCGTCCGGCGTGAGCCGCACGCCGCGCGCGATCGGCAGCCGGCCCGCGTCGAGCGCGGCGCCGTACGCGGGCAGGTCCTTCGCGTTCTGCGCGTAGACGTCGCCGACCTTGCCGATCGACGACACGCCGAAGCCGATCAGGTCGGTATCCGCACGCGTGCTGTAGCCCTGAAAATTGCGCTGCAGCGTGCCGTTGCGCTGCGCGCGCACCAGCTCGTCGGACGGCCGCGCGAAGTGGTCCATCCCGATGTACACGTAGCCGGCCGACGTCAGCATGTCGATCGCGAGGCCGAGCAGCGCGATGCGCGTTTCGGGCGGCGGCAGCGTCGCGTCGTCGATCTGCCGCTGCATCTTGAACAGGTGCGGCATGTGCGCGTAGCCGAACACCGACAGGCGATCGGGCGCGAGTTCGATGATCGTCTCGAGCGTGCGCGCGAACACCGCGACCGTCTGGTGCGGCAGCCCGTAGATCAGGTCGACGCTGACCGAATGAAAGCCCGTCGCGCGCGCGGCGCCGAGCAGGTCGGCGGTCATCGCGAGCGGCTGGATGCGGTTGATCGCCTGCTGCACGACCGGGTCGAAATCCTGCACGCCGAGGCTCAACCGGTTGAAGCCGATCGTGCGCAGGTGCACGAGCGTGGCCGGCGTGACCGTGCGCGGGTCGATTTCGATCGAGAACTCGGCGTCGGTATCCGGCGCGAGCGAGAAATGCTCGCGCGTGGCCGCCATCAGTTCGGCCGTTTCGTCGTCGGACAGGAAGGTCGGCGTGCCGCCGCCCCAGTGCAGTTGCGTGACGGGGCGGGACGGATCGAACAGCGCGGCCTGCAGCGCCATTTCGCGCTTGAGCTGGTCGAGATACGGGCGCGCGCGGCGGCGGTTGTTGGTCGCGATCTTGTTGCAGCCGCAGTAGAAGCACGCGGTGTTGCAGAACGGGATGTGGAAGTACAGCGACAGGTCGCTCGACGATGCGCCGGGGTCGCGCGCCGCGCGACCGTAGTCGGCCGGGTCGAAATCGTCGCGGAACTGCAGCGCGGTGGGGTACGACGTATAGCGCGGCCCGTTCGCGCCGTATTTCGCAACTAAATCGGGACGGAACATCGTGTCGGCAGAACCAGAACGCATGGCGGTCTCGCGCTTTTTTGGGATGCTTCCGAGTATATGAACGCGCGATCGGGCTGCATTGTGTAATAACGTCGCAGCGGGCGATGGCACAATGCGGGGTGGGGCTGCCGGACGCCGCGTCCGGTTGCCGCACCGTTTTTCGTTGTTCGTCGAGAGAGCCGAGTGTCCGTCGAAATGCCTGTCCGTCCGGCACCCGCCGAAGTTCCGCCGCCGCATGCGTGCCGCGAGGGCTGCGGCGCGTGCTGCATCGCGCCGTCGATTTCCAGCCCGATTCCGGGCATGCCCGACGGCAAGCCGGCCGGCGTGCGCTGCGTGCAGCTCGGCGACGACCTGCGCTGCATGATCTTCGGCCGGCCCGAGCGCCCCGCGTGCTGTTCCGGGCTGCAGCCGTCCGCCGACATGTGCGGCGCGTCGCGCGACGACGCGCTCGCGTGGCTCACGCGCCTCGAGGCCGCGACGCGGCCGGCGCATCCAGGAGAGAGTTCAGCATGACCGTTGCTCGCGCGCCCGGCCGGCGCCGTTTTCTCGCTGCCGCCATCGGCGCCGTCGGCGTGTGCGTATCGCTTGCCGCCTGCGCGTCGACGTTCCCGTTCATTCCCGATCACTACACGTTCTCGCGCGGCGACGTGCAGAAGGCCGTCGCACGCAAGTTTCCTTACCAGAAGACGGTCGCGCAGGTGGTCGACGTGTCGCTCGCGAACCCGGCCGTCAACCTGCTGCCCGACCAGAACCGCGTGGCCGTGCAGCTCGACGCGAATTTCGCGAGCCCGTTCCTGCGCGGGCCCGTCAGCGGCAAGTTCACCGTGTCGGGCCAGCTCGCGTACGACGCGCCGAGCCGCTCGGTCGTGCTGAAGGCGCCGGCCGTCGACAGCCTCGTGCTCGACGGCGACGCGCAGATGTACGCGCAGCAGGTCGGCGCGGCCGCAGGCCTGCTGGCGACGCAGTTGCTGACCAACTATCCGATCTACACGTTCAAGCCCGAACAGCTCCAATTTGCCGGGGTGAACTACGAACCCGGTACAATTACGATTCTTACAAACGGCATACGCGTGGCGATCGTCGAAAAGTGACGACGGCGCGCGCACGGCCGGGCGGGCCGCGCGCGCAAGAGTGGCCTTTTCTTTCGACCATTTCGGAGTTGGGCCACGGATGGACTGGATCCTGATCTGCAAGGCATTGATCCTCGGCGTCGTCGAGGGGCTGACGGAATTCCTGCCGGTGTCGAGCACCGGTCACCTGATCGTCGCGGGCAGCTTCCTGAATTTCAACGATTCGCACGCGAAGACGTTCGACGTCGTGATCCAGTTCGGCGCGATCCTCGCGGTCTGCTGGGAATACCGGCAGCGGATCGTGTCCGTCGTGTCCGGGCTGCCGAGCCGGCCCGACGCGCAGCGCTTCACGCTGAACGTCGTGATCGCGACGATTCCAGCGATCGCCCTCGGCCTCCTGTTCGAGAAGAAGATCAAGGCCGTGCTGTTCTCGCCGGTGCCCGTCGCGTTCGCGCTCGTCGTGGGCGGTGCGATCATCCTGTGGGCCGAGGCGCGGCAGCGCGAACGCAGCGAGCCGCCGCGCGTGCTGTCGGTCGATGCGCTGACCCCGCTCGACGCGTTCAAGGTCGGGATCGCGCAGTGCTTCGCGCTGGTGCCCGGCATGTCGCGCTCGGGCTCGACGATCATCGGCGGGATGCTGTTCGGGCTCGACCGCCGCGTGGCCACCGAATTCTCGTTCTTTCTCGCGATCCCGATCATCTTCGGCGCGACGCTGTACGAAACCGTCAAGGACTGGCAGGCGTTCACCGTCGATTCGCTCGGGCTGTTCGCGCTCGGGCTCGTCGCGGCGTTCGTCAGTGCGTTCGTGTGCGTGCGCTGGCTGCTGCGCTACGTCGCGACGCACGACTTCACGGTATTTGCGTGGTACCGGATCGCGTTCGGGCTGTTCGTGTTGCTGGTGGGTTACAGCGGGTGGTTGAACTGGGCGTGATGCCGAGCATGGGCCGATGCGCGGGCCCATGAAAAAGCCCGACCGGCGAGAGATGCCGGTCGGGCTTTTTCATTTTGCGTGGGGCGAAGCCGCTCAGCTTGCGCGCTTGCGGAACACCAAGTCCCACACGCCGTGGCCGAGCCGCAGCCCGCGCCGTTCGAATTTCGTCACCGGACGGTAGTCGGGGCGCGGTGCGTAATCGGCGGCGGTGTTTTCGAGCGTCGGTTCCGCGCCGAGTACTTCAAGCATCTGCTCCGCGTAGTTCTGCCAGTCGGTCGCGCAGTGCAGGTATGCGCCGGGTTTCAGGCGCGATGCGAGATGCGCGACGAGCGGCGGCTGGATCAGCCGGCGCTTGTGGTGACGCGCCTTGTGCCACGGATCGGGGAAGAAGATGTGCACGCCGTCGAGGCTTTCCGGCGCGAGCATGTGCTCGAGCACCTCGACCGCGTCGTGCTGGATGATGCGGATGTTCGACAGATCCTGCTCGCCGATCAGCTTCAGCAGCGCGCCGACGCCCGGCTCGTGCACCTCGACGCCGAGGAAGTCGTCGCCCGGGCGGTGCGCGGCGATTTCCGCGGTCGACGCGCCCATCCCGAAACCGATCTCGAGGATACGTGGTGCGCTGCGGCCGAAGATCGCGTCCCAGTCGGGCAGCTCCGGCGCATACGGGACCACGAAGCGCGGGCCGAATTCGTCGAGCGCGCGGCGCTGGCCGGTCGATACGCGGCCGGCACGCGTCACGAAGCTGCGGATGCGGCGGTGGTGCAGCGGGTTGACTTCGTCGGCGCCTTCGGTGGCTTGGTCGGCTTCGTCGGGAATGGCGTCGTCGTGCGGCGGCAGGCCGGCTTCGTTCGGATCGTCGTGCATCATCGGTACAGAGAAAGGCTCGGTTCGGGCGAGGGCATCGGGCGCGCGGGAAGCGCCGGCGCGGTACAAAAAAGCCGCCTTCGACGAGGCGGCTCATGCGCAGGCTGTTGTGCAGCCGGAAAGTGGAGCGGGCGATGGGAATCGAACCCACGTCATCAGCTTGGGAAGCTGAGGTAATGGCCATTATACGACGCCCGCAGAACTGGAGATTCTACAGGGGTTTGGGTGAGGATGGCAAGCGGGCGGTTTGGGGCAGTGGCAGCGAAACTGGCATGGCTCGATGCTGGAGCGGTGGCGTCGCTGGCAGTGGCGGTGAGAGTCCGGTCAGTTCCTGCTGTTCGGCTGTTGCCTTTCGGTTCCCGACGAATTTCTAGTCGGCATGCTTCGAGATCTTTCTGTCTACAATCTACCAGCACAAAACGGCAACTTGCCACGGTAAAATTGGTTTTCCCCGTCAATTGCCACACGGACTTCATTGGGCGAATACATAAAATGACTATCGATTATCCGAGTCACTGGGCAGATATGTCCAATTATTTGGTGCATTTTGCTAAAGGCAAGGGAGCAACCAAGGGAGGACTCGTGAAGATAAACAAAACAGGTGATCAAGGCTACGGGACCATGTTGAGCATTCTGTCGGGAGGGACGTTGAAACCAGGCGCTCCATTTGGAATTGGTAGAAAGCTTGCGCCGGACACTGAGAAACAAATGAGTGTATGCTTCAGCGAGATTCCACCTGGAGAATGGTCACGCCTAAGCGAGCGTCGCAAGTCGGAGTTTGGTATTGGCTTCTCCAAGCAATTCATTGCCACACGTGGAGGAGGCCCGATTTGGTATGCTAGAAAGGGCAGCGACCAGCTTATGGCATTGCAGAAATTGATGAAAGCCGGTGCTGATGATCCTGAAAATCCAATATGGCGTATAACTTCGATGATCGATGCGCCAGGAGTGTATGGATTTAACTCGTACGAATATGAATGGGAAAGGGAGTGGCGGCACATTGGGGCGTTGAGTTTTGAGTGCAAGGACGTCGCTTTTTTATTTATTCCTGAGGCACTTCATTCTCAGGCACGAGCCTTCTTCTCTCATGTTTACTGGGAAAATTCTGGCCCCGCTTACTTTTGTCCATTCATTGACGCCAAGTGGTCAAGGGAGCGCGTTGAGGAGGAGTTGCTAAAGGGAGCTTTGGAAGTGCCGCCTGCTCCACCATCCTACGAAGAACGGCACGAAGAATGGGATGATGGAAATGGAGTGAGGGGGAGTGTGCACACTAGAAGATTGCTCCGTATCCAAAAATAACGAGTTCTGAATGGAACCTTGCGTGATGGAAGTGTGAGTATCGATTCGGTTTTCGTCAGTCGCCGAAATTCAACCGCACACGGAGTTGTACTACGGTGCGAAGAAGGCTATCGTGGAAGAGGAGTTGTTGGCGATTGCGAATGCCGAGCGTATTGACCGTAAGCGTTACCTCGAATTGTGCGACAAGCAGACTGCGACCATCGCTGAGAAGGCACAGATGTCTCGCCATCAGATCGAGCAGTTTTACAGTGTGAGCGAGGTAACGGTCGATCTGGTGCGGTTGGATGACCGTGGCCGTTATCGTGAGTGCGTGAGGTTCAGTTCGGTATTTTTTTCCAACAAGTATCAACGGAACCAGTTTGCCTTGTCGGAGCGTGGCGTGTCTGTGACGGAGCGGGGTGACTACATCAGGAAGTGCAAGATTCTCAAGGATCTGCTACGTGCGGCAGGGGGGCGAGTACGGTCAGCTGGATACGTTTGCGAGTTCGAGTCGCGGACGCTCGGTGCCTTCATCGATGCCGTTGAACTGCACGTACAGGAAATCGGGCTGGTGCCTTAATGTGCGCGTGCGGGACGCCGCCTCGAACGCGACGGGGAACAATACCGCAGCGAATGCGGCACAGGCGACGGCGGCCGCGCCGACGAAGATGGAACTGGCAACCGAAATCTACAAGCGGATGCGGACCGTCAAGGATGTGACCCGGAAGGATATCATCGAGAAGTTCATCGCCCAGGTGAAGCTGACGAAGGCCGGTGCAAGCACCTACTACCAGATGATTAAGGACAAGCACGAGCCGATGGGCAAGAAGTGATTTTCTCTGCTGGATCGTATCGTTCTATGAAAGGCTCCTGCGGGAGCCTTTTGTTTTGCGGTCAAATTCTGAGTCGGATCGCTTGGTTGGATGCAATGGTGGAACGGCAGTGATGAACCTATTGCGGACGGAGCGGTGTGGGCCGCGCTTGGAAGCGAGTTACCGGAAGGGGGGGCTCTGCGAGTCAACCTGGAGAGACCGGGAAAGCCCGAATCACGCCATCGATTCCCGAGATGAGTCTACCTGTGGTTGCCGTCGGGTCTTTTGTGCTTTTTAAAACATCAATAAAAACAATCAGTTAGTAGTGATTTGCCGATATAGTCTCTTTGATTTCGTCGATGCATTCTCTTGGCGAGTCTATTTGTTGGGTTTGTGGTGCGGCGAAAGTCTTGCGTTTTCCTGTGCCGTGTGTAAAATCGGGTCCGTGTAACTTTCTGAGAGTGCCCCGATGGACACTGTTGTTCGGAAAAAAAGCCCGCGCGCGCCATCGATGCCGCTTACCGACGCTCTCGAGCGGACGGTGAAGCTGTACGAGAAGGAGGGGCGGCATGCCACCTCGGTCGACGTTGTGGCCCAAGGGCTGGGTTACAAGGACTCGAAGAACGGTCGTGCAGCTCAGGCGCTCGCCTCGCTGAGGTATTACGGGCTGGTCGAGCGGCCAAAGGAAGGGTATCTGGCCGTCAGTAAAGACTTCGAGTCCTATCATTTTGCTCCCAGTGCAAGCATCAAGCGTGATCTGCTGATCAAGATGCTGACGACGCCCCCGATATTCGCGGAACTGCTGGAGAAGTACGAGGCCCGCTTACCGTCGGATGCCACGATTAAATTCGACTTGATCCAGAAGGGATTTTCTTCGGGAACGGCTGACAACGTTGTGGCCCTGTTTCGGGAGTCTGTTGGCTTCGTTGGGTATTACGAATCGTCGCCGGCTGCTGTTGACGGCGGGGATGAAGAGCAATCGGATGCTGTCGTGGCTGTCGACGTGGATTACGCGCAAACACCTCAGCAGCAGGTAGATAGTCGGGACGCATTGTCCGATCAGGTCGAGGTGCGTCGTCAATCTTTGGTGCGCGAGACAAGCGAAGAAATGGTTCGCATACCGGTCCGACTACCAAAGAACCGCCAGGCGTGGTTGGAGATTCCTATTCCCTTCTTTGAGGCGGATAAGGCCCGGTTGAAGGCGTACATCGATTTGCAGCTCACCGATGATGGGGAGGGGGAGGCTGAGGGCTAGGAAATAAAAGCCCTCACGACGTTGGCGCGTCGTGAGGGCTTCTGGCAAGGTGGTGAAGGCACCCCTCTACCACCTACAACCTGTCTTGGCAGACGGCTTGAGTTTATACGCTCAAGGGGTTGTGGGCAACTATTGCCTTCGAATCTTCACTGTGAGGATTGACATGCCGTTGGCATCCAACCCCAAGAGTGTATTTGTGCGGCAATACACGCGATTTCGCTTTGGCCGCACGGAGCAGGTGCGCCAGCATTGGCGTTCGTGGCCTAATCAACTGACGCTGTTTTAAGCGGGGGCCGCGCTACGTAAGTGGCGCGGCATTTCCTGCTAGGTCAGCAGGTTTCGCTTGATTTGATGCTGGGGTGAAAACTGGCATCGCCGTGAATCCCGCGTGATACGTGGATCCGTACATCTCCAACAGAAAAATCACCGCGAAACCCCGCGCAAACAGTGCGTTTGCTCCAGCCGTTGCGGCTTGGGAAGCTGAGGTAATGACCATTATACGACGCCCGCAGATCGGGTGATTGTATAGGGTTTGGTCGTGATTGTTACAAGTGATGCGTTGGAGCAGCCGGCAAACGGGCTTCGCGCTCGGGGTGCACGCACCCGCGCGATGCGCCGGCTACGCGCCCGCAAGTCGGCAGTAACGAGAGCGGCGCTGCGGTGCCGAGGCCCGACTACAAACGCGATGGCGGCGCGCTTACACGCCAGCCCATGTCGAAAATAGACGAGTCGGTGTCGGAAGCATACAAGTCGCGACAACGCTTTCGAACTAACGTGACAAGCCTCTTACACGATCGTCAGTCTGGAGCCGACATGTCCGATTTCATCACCGTTCTGCGCAAAACCTGCCCGACGCCTGTCCTCGATGCGACCAAGTGGAAGCGCATTGGCGGCGATCCGCACACCGTGAACCTCAACGCGTACGTCTCGAAGGACGGCAGCAAGATCATGGGTACCTGGATCTGCACGCCGGGCAAGTTCGAGGTGAACTACGAAAAATGGGAGTACTGCCACTTCCTCGATGGCTACTGCATCATCACGCCGGAAGGCGAGGAGCCGCAGCACTTGAAAGCTGGCGACGTGTTCGTGATCGAACCCGGCATGAAGGGGACGTGGGAGGTGGTGGAGACGGTGCGCAAGTACTTCGTCTTTGCCTGACGGGCCGGTCGATTCGACTCAACCCACGCGCCACACATCTTCCCGGTTCCCGAAGCCGGGACGGCAACCGAGGACTCCGGCTCGACCCAACTTGACTCGGTTCGGAAGCGGTGCGCCGAGCGCGCTCACGGGCTCGGCGGGCGCACCCGCGCCCGCTATCCGACCGCAACCCGTGACGAATGCGACGCCGGGTTGTGCGCTGACGACGACGCGATAACGGTCACTGCCGGCTCTGCACGCCGTCACGCAAACCCCTAAGATGCAGCGATCCGCCCACCGTTTCCGCTGCAGCGCACGAACCTTCCGCCTGCGCCGGACGCCCCACCGGAACCCCGACCATGCGCATCACCGCGATCCACGAACGCGCGATTCCCGTATCCCGCTATGCCGATCCGGCGATTGCCTCCGGCGGCCTGACTACGAGCGTCGTCGCGGTCGTCACCGACGTCGTGCGCGACGGCCGCCCGGTGACGGGCTACGGCTACGCGTCGATCGGCCGTTTCGCGCAGGGCGGCCTGATCCGCGAACGGTTCGCGCCGCGCCTGCTGGCCGCCGCCGATACGCTCGCCGACGAAGCCGGCACGAACCTCGACCCGTTCCGCGCGTGGCGCGCGATGATGGCCGGCGAGAAGCCGGGCGGGCACGGCGAACGCTGCGTCGCGGTCGGCACGCTCGACATGGCGATCTGGGACGCCGCCGCGAAGATCGCCGATCTGCCGCTGCATCGCTTTCTCGCCGATCGTCTCCAACGCGCGGCAGCACCACGCGTGCGCGTCTACGCGGGCGGCGGCTACCGCTATCCGCATGACGATCTCGCGCGCCTGCCGGATGAGATACGACGGATCGTCGATCTCGGCTACACGCACGCGAAGATCAAGATCGGCGGGGCGAATTTCGATCAGGACCGGCGCCGCATCGACGCCGCGGCCGCGCAGTTGGCAGGCCCTTCGCATCTCGCAGTCGACGCGATGAACACGTACGACGCGACGACCGCCCACGAGGCGGCCGACATGCTCGCGCCGTTCGGCCTCTGGTGGTTCGAGGACATCTGCGACCCGCTCGACCTGCCGCTCCAGGCAGACGTCGCCACGCGATACGCACCGCCGATCGCAGCAGGCGAAGCGCTGTTTTCGCTCGCGGAAGCGAAGCTGCTCGACCGCTACGGCGGCCTGCGTGCCGACCGCGACGTGCTGGTGTTCGATCCCGTGCACAGCTACGGGCTGCCGGGCTATCTGCAGATCGTCGATCACTTCGTGTCGCGCGGCTGGCGGCGTGACGCGTTCTGGCCGCATGGGGGCCATCTGTTCTCGTTGCACGTCGTCGCGGCGCTCGGGCTCGGCGGCGCGGAAGTCAGCCCGTTCGCGTTCCAGCCGTTCAGCGGACTGGCCGATGGCGAAATCGTCGACGCGGGATACGCGCGCGTGCCGCAGGCACCGGGTATCGGATTCGAGCTGCATGCCCACGCGCACGACGCGTTCCGCGCGATATCGCTATCGGGCCGCTGACGCCTAAAGCGCGTCGATCGCGAAACGCACCGCGAAGCCGAGCATCATCACCGCGACGAAGCCATCGAGCACGCGCCACGCGAGCGTACGGGCGAACCACGCACGGCACGCGCGTGCGCCATAGACGAGCATCAGGAACCACGCCAGCGAAGCAGTCATCGCGCCGATCGCAAACGGTGCGCGGGCAGACGGCGCGTGGCTCACGATCACGGTCCCGAGCAGCAGCACCGTATCGATCCATGCATACGGATTGAGCAGCGAAACCGCGGCGGTCGCGAGCAGCGTGCGCGACCGCATGGGTTCGCTAGCGACGCGTGAGCCATCTACATGCTCAGGCTCCCGTCCGACGATCGCCGAGCGCAGCGCGAGCAGGCCGTAGCCGGCGAGATACGCGATACCGGCCCACAGCGCGGCTGCCACCACGGCGGCATGGCGCGACAGCAATGCCGACAGCCCGTGCGCGCCGAGCACGATCAGCAATGCGTCGCTGCCTGCGCAGACGAGGGCGATGGAGCAGGTGAGGGCTCGAAAGCGAGCGCTTGATGACGAAGGCGTCCTTGGGACCGACCGACGTGAACAGGCCTGCGCCAAGCAGCAGGCCTTCGAGGAAGGCAGAGGTGTCGAGCACGAGCGGGCCGACAACCTCTTAAGCTGAACCGGTGATGGTTACGATGGAGCCACGTTAAGGGGCGCCGGGGGGCGTTGTCAATGCCCGGCTGGCCGCCCATTCCGGCCGCTGCCCGAGCGTGTCGAACAGCCGGACGATTTCACCCTTCACCTTCCGCACCGCGTTGCTGACGAGCGCCGTGTCGTGCCAGCACAGCGACAGGTCGCGCGCGAACAGCCGGTGCGCGACCGTCGACAGCTTCAGCTTGCGCTCCTCGATCTCGACGTGCGCGGCCGTCCACGGCAGGATCGTCACGCCGAGCTGCGCCATCACGGCCGCGAACAGCAGCCCGGTCGAACTTGCCTCGAAGCTGATCTCATACGACAGGCCGGCCTCGCGCATCGCCCAGTCGACGCGGTTGCGGATCGTGTTCGGCGCGCTCGGCAGCACGAGCGGCATCCGCGCGATCGCGTCGAGCGGCACGGGGTCGTCCGGCACCGGGAATTCGGGCCACGTGATCAGGTACAGCGTTTCCGTCAGCAGCCGGTGGATCGCGATGCCGCGCGTGTCGACCGCATCGACGACGATCGCGAGATCGAGCCGCGCGCGTTCGAGCAGCGTGTCGAGATCGGCGCTCGGCGCTTCGATCAGCTCCAGCATGATGCCCGGATAGCGGTCGCGCACGGCGCGGGCGAGCGGAATGGCCAGCACGCGCGCGGTGCTCGACGGCATGCCGACGGTCACGCGGCCCTGCGGCGTGTCGGCGTCGCGGCGCAGCAGCTCGCGCGTGCCGTCGGCCTGGCGCAGCAGTTCGAGTGCGTGCCGGTACAGCGTGCGGCCGGCGGCGGTTGGCGCGACGCCGCGCACGCTTCGTTCGAGCAGTTGCATCCCGAGATCCTGCTCGAGATTGCGCATCTGCTGGCTCACCGCCGGCTGCGCGACGTGCAGCGCCTCGCTCGCGTGCGTGACGTTGCCGCATTCGACGACCTTCACGAAATAGCGCAACTGTCTCAAGTCCATCGCCGCCGTCTCCCGATTCAAGCCCGAATCACGCCCGATTCGAGCCATAAGCCAATCCGATCGAGCAAGATGAATATCATATTTTTCAGCGATCGATAGCGTTTCTATACTCGTCTCACAAAAGAGCCCGACTGCCGGCCATTCCGGACCGGACGCGGCGCAAGAGCCGGCCCCGCCGGCAAGGAGACGAAGATGTTCAAGGCGATCGACGCGCCGGCGGCCGGCGCGAAGCCGCGGCGCACGCCGCTCACGCGCGAGCAGGTGAAGGGCTTCTGGGCCGTGTACGCGGGCTGGGTGCTCGACGGCGTGGATTCGGTGATCTACGCGCTCGTGCTGATTCCCGCGCTGACGGAATTGCTGCCGGCGTCCGGCATCGCGGCGACGCCCGCGAATCTGGGGATGTACGGCTCGATCCTGTTCGCGCTGTTCCTGATCGGCTGGGGGCTGTCGTTCATCTGGGGGCCGCTCGCCGATCGCTTCGGCCGCGTGCGCACGCTCGCCGCGAGCATCCTGATCTATTCGGTGTTCACCGGCGCGGCCGCGTTCGTGCACGACGTGTGGGCGCTGGCCGCGTGCCGCTTGATCGCCGGGATCGGCGTCGGCGGCGAATGGGCGCTCGCCGGCACCTACGTCGCCGAGAGCTGGCCGGAAGACCGCCGCAAGATGGGCGCCGGCTACCTGCAGACGGGCTACTACTTCGGCTTCTTCATCGCGGCCTGCCTGAACTACACGATCGGCGCGACCTACGGCTGGCGCGCGATGTTCCTGTGCGGGCTGGCGCCCGCGCTGCTCGCGGTGTTCACGGTGATGCGCGTGAAGGAGCCGGGGCAGTGGCGCCGGCACGATGCGCGCGACGGCGACGTGGCCGACACGCGGCGCGCGCATCCGCTGCGCGAGATCTTCGCGCCGGCGTTCCTGCGCCGCACGCTGACGAGCGCGAGCCTCGTCGGCGTCGCGATCGTCGGGCTGTGGGCCGGCTCCGTCTACGAGGCGAGCGCGGTCACCACGCTGGCGGCGCGCGCGGGCATCGATCACGTCGGTGCATTGCGGCTTGCGTCGATCGGCGCGGCGATCCTGTCGTGCGCGACGATCGCCGGCTGCCTGGCGGCGCCGTGGCTGTCGGAACGGCTCGGCCGGCGTACCGCGCTCGGCGTGTATTTCGCGGGGATGGCCGGCTCGATCGTGTTCGCGTTCGGCTGGGCGTTCTACCAGCCGAACGGGCTCGCGGCCTTCATGGTGTCGCTCGCGTTCCTCGGCTTCTTCGGCGGCAACTTCGCGATCTTCTCGCTGTGGCTGCCCGAGCAATATCCGACGCGCGTGCGGGCCACCGCGTTCGCGTTCAACGCGTCGGTCGGCCGCTTCATCGGCGCGGGCGTGAACTTCCTGCTCGGCGCGGCGATACACGGTTACGGATCGCTCGGCGTGCCGGTCGCGTGGACCGCGGCCGTGTTCGGGCTCGGCATCCTGATCCTGCCGTTCGCGGTCGAAACGCGGCATCAGACGCTGCCCGAATGAACGGCGCGGCAGTCGTTCGCAAACAACACACATCTCGTCATCCCTATCAGGAGTCCGGAATGCAGGCATTAACAGGAATCAGGGTCGTCGATCTGAGTCGCGCGCTGTCGGGGCCGTTCTGCTCGATGGTGCTCGCCGATCTCGGCGCCGACGTGATCAAGGTCGAGTCGGGGCCGCACGGCGACATGAGCCGCGCGTGGGGGCCGTTCGATCGCGGCGTGAGCACGTACTACCTGTCCTGCAACCGCAACAAGCGCGGCATCTGCGTGGACTTCCGGCAGCCGGCCGGCCTCGACGTCGTGCGGCGGCTGATCGCGCAGGCCGACGTCGTGATCGAGAATTTCAAGGCCGGCACGATGGACGCGATGGGGCTCGGCTACGAAGCGCTGAGCGCGCGCGACCCGCGGCTCGTGATGGGCAGCGTCACCGCGTTCGGCCCGCGCGGCCCGCTGCGCGACTGGCCGGGCTTCGACCAGATCGCGCAGGGCTATGCGGGGCTGATGAGCGTCACCGGCTTCCCGGACGGCGAGCCGACCCGCACGGGCACCGCGATCGGCGATCTCAGCTCGGGGATGTGGGTCGCGACCGGCGTGATGGCCGCGCTGTTCGAGCGCGAGCGTACCGGGCGCGGCCAGCATGTCGGCACGTCGCTGCTCGAAAGCCTCGTTGCGTTGCTGAGCGTGCACGGACAACGCTACCTGAGCCTCGGCGACGTGCCGCGCCGCACCGGCAATGCGCATGCGGTGATCGCGCCGTACGGCGTGTTCGAGACGGCCGACGGCCCGCTCAACCTCGCGCCGATCACGACCGACATGTGGTTGCGGCTGTGCCAGTTGCTGGATCTGCCCGAGCTGCCGAACGATCCGCGCTTCGCGACCAACGACGCGCGCGTCGCGCATCGCGATGAACTCAAGGCGCTGCTCGAAAACCGGCTGCGCACGCGCGGCAAGCGCGACTGGACGCAACGGTTCGTCGAGGCCGGGCTGCCGGCCGGGCCGATCCATACGCTCGACGAAGTGTTCGACGATCCGCAGCTCGCGCATTGCGGGCTGGTCGAGCCGGTCGCGCATCCGACGCTCGGTACGCTGCGCCAGGTCGTCACGCCGCTCGGCGGGATGGGCGACGACGTGCCGGCGCCGCGCACGCGCCATGCGCCGCCGCTGCTCGGCGAGCATACGGTCGACGTGCTGCGCGAAGCCGGCTACGGCGACGAGGCGATCGACGCACTGCTGGCCGCGCGCGCGATCTTCCAGGCGGATGCGGTGGCGGAGGCCGTGCAATGACCGACATGACGAAACACGACGCGGCGTCGACCGTGACGGTGGACCTGATCGGCGAGCGGATCGCGCGCGTGCGGTTCGCGAATCCGGCGCGACGGCATGCGCTCGACGCACCGTTGCTCGATGCGCTCGTCGCGCACCTCGATGCGCTGGCCGCACGCCGTCCGCCGCCCGTCGTGATCCTGTCGAACGACGGCAGCGGCGACGTGTGGAGCGCGGGGCACGACCTGCGCGAGCTGGCCGACGACCGCGATCCGCTCGCGTACGGCAAGCCGCTCGAACGCGCGCTGCGGCGCGTGCGGACCTATCCCGGCGCGGTGATAGCGGCGGTGGCGGGATCGGCATGGGGCGGGGCGGTCGATCTGGTGATGAGCTGCGATCTCGTCGTGGCGGCGCGCGACGCACGCTTCGCGATGACGCCGGCGAACATCGGCCTGCCGTATTCGACGAGCGGCCTGCTGCGCTTCTACGACAACCTGCCGATCCACGTGCTGAAGGAGATGTTCTTCTGCGCGCAGCCGCTCGATGCGGAACGCGCCGCGCATCACGGGCTCGTGAACCGGCTGGCAGACGCCGGCGGGGTCGACGACGCGGCACTCGACGTCGCGCGCACGATCGCCGCGAAGGCGCCGCTCGCGGTGCACGCGGTGAAGGAGCAGTTGCGCGTGCTGCAGGATGCGCGGCCGTTGCCGGCCGATGCGTTCGAACGGATCGCCGAGTTGCGCCGGCACGCGTGCGAAGGCGCGGATTTCGACGAAGGGCTGCGTGCGTTCGCGGAACGCCGCGCGCCGGCGTTTCGCGGGATTTAGGCGGACCGGCGGGGTTTCGGTGTGACGATGGCGGCACGCGTTATGCGCCGCCGAGTATGCGCACGCCGAGGGCGATCAGCGGTCGCGCCTGAACGCGCGCGTATCGATCACGCACCGCGTCGACGCATTCGCAGTTCGATTGCGCGTGCGGCCCGCCTGTACCGCGCGCTACGCGCGCACCACCGTCACGCCCGCGGCCTCGATCGGCTTCGTCAGTGCAGCGTCGGTTTCCTGTTCGACGACGACCGTCTGCGCGAGCGTGATGTCACCGATCACGAACTGCGACGCCGCACGCAGTTTCGACTGCGACGCGAGCACGACCGTCTCGGCCGCGCGTTCGGCCAGCGCGCGCTTGATCGCCGCTTCCTCGAAATCGCCGGTGCTCAGGCCGGCGACCGGATGCACGCCCGTGACGCCCATGAAGTACAGGTCCGCATGGATGCGCGCGATGCCTTCCATCGCCGCCGCGCCGACCGCGACGATCGAGTGCTTGTAGAGCCGCCCGCCGATCAGGATCACGTCGATCGACGGATGTGCGGCCAGCGCCACCGCGACGCTCGGGCTGTGCGTGACGATCGTCGCGCGCAGGTCCGTCGGCAACTGGCTGACGAGCAGCGCGGAGGTCGTGCCGCCGTCGACGATCGCCACCTGCCCGGGCGCGATCATCTGCGCGGCCCGCCGTGCGATGCGCCGCTTCTCCTTGGCTTCGAGCGCCTCGCGCTGCGCGAACGGCGCGATGGCCGGCGACGCCGGCAGCGCGCCGCCATGCACGCGCTGCAGCAGTCCTTCGGCCGCGAGTTCGCGCAGGTCGCGGCGCACCGTGTCTTCGGATACACCGAATTGCACGCTCAGCTCGGCGGCCAGTACCTGGCCGTCGCGTGCGAGCGCCTCGAGGATCGCTTTCTTGCGCTGCGTCGTCAGCATCGTGATTGCACGAAAATTCTTGAAATTGCACGAATCTGCACGTTACCATGGACGCCGTCCTTTGTCGAACCGGAGGCTGCAATGGCTGCAACGCGGGAGCGGGTGCGCATCGTCGATACGACGGTGCTGTCCGACGACTGGTATGTGCTGCGGAAGGTGACGTTCGATTTCCTGCGCCGCGACGGAACGTGGCAGCGCCTGAGCCGCGAGACCTACGATCGCGGCAACGGCGCGACGATCCTGCTCCGTCATGCCGAGACGGGCGACGTGCTGCTGACACGGCAGTTCCGGATGCCGGCGTTCGTGAGCGGGCACGACGGCATGCTGCTCGAAGCGGCCGCCGGGCTGCTCGACGACGCCACGCCCGAAGCGCGCATCCGCGCGGAAGCCGAGGAAGAGACCGGCTACCGCGTGCGCGGCGTGCGCAAGGTGTTCGAGGCGTTCATGAGCCCGGGTTCCGTGACCGAGAAGCTGCATTTCTTCGTCGGCGAATACGATGCGTCGCTGCGCACCGGCGCGGGCGGCGGCGTCGCGGCAGAGGGCGAGGATCTGGAGGTCGTCGAGATGCCGCTGCAGGCGGCGCTGGACGCGGTCGAGCGCGGCGAGATCGTCGATGCGAAGACGATCATGCTGCTCCAGTACGTCGCGCTGCGGGAAACCGCTGGCGCACGCGCCGCATGACGCCGCAACTCGTGCTGGTCGCCGGCCCTTATCGCAGCGGCACGGACGGCAACCCCGCGCGCATCGCCGCGAACCTGCACCGGCTGGAAACGGCAGCGCTCGCCGTGTATCGCCGCGGGCACGTGCCGATGATCGGCGAATGGCTGTCGTTGCCGCTCGCGGCCGCGGCCGGGTCGACGCAGGTCGGCGACGCGATCGGCGAAACGTTCCTGTATCCGGCCGCGCACCGGTTGCTGCGCCGCTGCGATGCGGTGCTGCGCATCGACGGCGCGTCGCGCGGCGCGGATGCGGACGTGGCGCTGGCGCGGCAACTCGGCAAGCCGGTCTATTTCTCGGTCGACGAGATGCCGGTCGCGCAGGACGGTGCGGCTGACTGAGCAAGCGTGGGCGCCGGGTCGCGGCATCGCCGGTGCGGTGCTTGCGGACAGCCGGCGGTCGCATTGCCGGTAGCCGTACGCGCGCGGCGTCACGCGATTGCTGGGTCGATGCTGCGCGACGCCCGAACCGGCGTATGATCGCGACGCCACTCGCGCAACGTTTGACGCCACCGCTTCTCCATCATGCCGTTTTCCGATCCCGCCGATTCCGACGCCGCCGCCGCGTCGCTTCCCGCCGCTCTCGTCGCGTCCGCCGTCGACGCGCTCGCGCGCGCCGACGCCTTGCTCGTCACGGCCGGCGCGGGCATCGGCGTCGATTCCGGGCTGCCCGATTTTCGCGGTACGGACGGTTTCTGGCGTGCGTATCCGGCACTGCGCCACGAGCGTTTCGAGTTCCACGAGATCGCGTCGCCGCACGCGTTTCGTGCGCGTGCGCCGCTCGCATGGGGGTTCTACGGGCACCGTCTCGCGCTCTACCGCGCGACGGTGCCGCACGCGGGCTTCGCGATCCTGCGTCGCTGGATCGACGCGATGCCGAACGGCGGCTTCGTGCTGACGAGCAACGTCGACGGCCAGTTCCAGAAAGCCGGCTTCGATCCGGCGCGCATCGTCGAGATTCACGGTTCGATTCATGCGATGCAGTGCCTGCGACCGTGCACGGACGACACGTGGAGCGCGGCGCCGTTCGTGCCGGTGGTCGACGAAGCGACGTGCCGCCTGGTGGGCGACATGCCGCGCTGCCCGCACTGCGGCGGGCTCGCGCGGCCGAACATCCTGATGTTCGGCGACACCGGCTGGCTCGGTGCGCGCTACGGCGCGCAGGAGCGCGCGCTGGAAGACTGGATCGCGCAGGCGGGGCGTGTCGCCGTGGTCGAGATCGGCGCGGGCACCGCGATTCCGACCGTGCGCCTGCTGAGCGAACGGCTCGGTGCCGACGTGATCCGCATCAACGCGCGCGAAGCGCATGCGCGCCGCGCGGACGTGATCGGGCTGAAGGGCGGTGCGCTGGCGACGCTGAACGCGCTCGATCGCGCGTGGCGCGGCGGCTGAGCACCGCGCCTCGTATCGATTGGCCGACGTCGCGCGATTGCGGCCGCGCGACGAGCGCCTGCACGAGCGCCGGCGCGCTGCCTGCCGGTTCGGGCCGCCGGCATTGCCGGTGCGGCGCGATTCCGCATACAGTTCAGCGTAGGCCGCGTCCGCCGCGCGGCGCCGTCAGTGAGGAGTGCCCTTGTTCTATTCGATCGTCGCGATCTTCGTCGGCGCCGGGCTCGGCGCGTTGCTGCGCTGGTGCCTGAGCCTCACGCTCAACGCGTTCTTTCCCGCGGTGCCGCTCGGCACGCTCGCGGCGAACCTGCTCGGCGGCTACGTGATCGGCGTGGCTGCGGTCGTATTCACGGTTCGCGTCGGGTTGCCGCCGGAGTGGCGGCTGTTCGTGATCACGGGCTTTCTCGGCGGTCTCACGACGTTCTCGACCTATTCGGTCGAAGTGATGACGCACGCGCTCGAGGGCGAATTCGGATGGGCGTTGACGGTGGCTGCCCTACACTTGACTGGATCGTTCGCGCTGACGGCGCTCGGCATGTGGACCGCGCGCGCGTGGCTGGCTGCGGCCTGAGCGGGGCCGCCATCGGAGGGAGCGATGGACAGGGTCTTGTTGCGCTTCTATGTGCACGAGCAGCACCGGCTGCACTGGAAGCCGCTGTGGGAATGGCTGCTGGAAGAGGCGAACCGGATGGGCGTCGCGGGCGGTTCCGCGTTTCGCGCGATGGCCGGTTTCGGCCAGCATCGCGTGCTGCACGAGGATCGCTTCTTCGAACTGCAGGGTTCGCTGGCGGTCGAGGTGGAATTCATCGTCACCGAGGACGAAGCGCAGCGGCTGCTCGAGCGGCTGTCGCGCGAGAAAGTGCGGGTGTGCTACGCGATGATGCCCGCGCAGTTCGGCGTGATCGACACGCTCGGCGCACCGCCGGCGCAGGGGCCGGCGGCGTAGGGCGTCGCGCCGATCAGATGCCGAACATCGTCAGCGACACGGCGGCGCGCGTGACGATCATCAGCAGCACCTGCACGATCACGAACAGCAGGATCGGCGACAGGTCGATGCCGCCGAGATTCGGGATCACGCGGCGCAGCGGGTTCAGGAACGGCGCGGTGAGCTGGTAGAGGATCGGCATCGCCGGCGAGCGCGGGTTGAGCCACGACAGCAGCGCCATCAGGATCGTCATCCAGATCACGAGGTTGAGCGCCCACTTCACGACGGTGAGCAGCGCGACCACGACGAGCGTCGCGATCACGGCGGCCGGATCGAAGCCGGCCATCACGACCATCAGCACGACGTAGACGAGCGCGGTGAGCAGCGCGGCGACGACGCTGGCCCAGTCGATGCCGCGTACGCCCGCGATCACGCGGCGCAGCGGCAGCACGAGCCAGTTGGTCGCCTGCAGCACGGCTTGCGTGACGGGGTTGTACGGCGGCACGCGGACGGCCTGCATCCAGACGCGCAGGATCAGCGCGGCGCCGAATAGCGTGAAGACGGTATTGAGCAGAAAACGGGCGATCTCGCCGAACATCGTTGGCATCCTTTTTATACAGTCAGTAGCGTGCGGCCGCCAACGCCGGTTGGCGGCGCATCGGCCGACACCTTATCACGCCTCGTCGCGCGACGGGGAGGGGCGCGCGGCCACCCGTGCGAGCGAGGTTTCGACGGCTTCGGCCAGCGCCGGCAACGACGCCGGCGGTGTCGCGCGCTTTGCCGCGAGCGCGACCGCGCGGCGCGTCAGCAGCGCATACAGCGCCGCGTGATCGCCGCCGCGCGCCTCGAGCAGCGCGAGCTGGCGCTCGACGATGCCCGTGTCGCCGCGCGACACCGGGCCCGACAGCGCATTCGCGAGCCCCCTGTCGCGCGCGGTCTCGATCGTGCCGGCGAGCATCGGCAACAGCGCACGCAGCGCGGCGTCCTCGTCGAACCCGAGGCCGCGCCACAGCTCGACCGCTTCCGACAGCCCGCACAGCGCGAAGCTCGCCGCGTAGTGCGCGGCCGCGTGATACAGCATCCGGCCGCCGGCCGGGATCGACAGCGGATGGCAGCCGAGTGCGGCGGCAAGTCGCATCAGCGCCGCGTGCAGCGCGCCGTCCGCTTCGATCGTGACCGAGCAGCCGTCGATGCGCGCGAGGTCGGCGTCGGTGCCGCCGAACAGATAGAGCGGATGAAAGCCGCCGGTGGCCGCGCCTTGCTGCTTCGCCGGATCGAGCAGCGCGACCGCCGACGCGCCGCTGCAATGGACGAGCGCCTGACTGGCGGCGCGCGATGCGTCGAAGCGCAGTGCGGCGGCGCTCGACGCGAGATGATCGTCGGGCGTCGTCAGGAAGATCAGGTCGGCGGCGTCGACCACCTGCTGCGCGGTGTCGACCGCGCGGCAGCCGTCGATGCGCGCGGCGAGGCCGGCGGCCGACGCGGGCGTGCGGCTCGCGATCGCGACGACCGGGAAGCCGGCCTGCGCGAAGCGCTGCGCGACACAGCGCGCGAGGCGGCCGGCGCCGATGAAGCCGAGGCGGGGTGGGTCCGGAAGGGGCATGGCAGCGGATGTAAGCAAAAACGAAGCAACCGCCAGTATCGCAGGAATGACGGCGGTGTCGTGGAAGGCCGGTTGCGGAGCGGTCGCATGTATGAATTACCGGTAGGCGCGGCGATCTGTACGCAGGCCGACGGCCGGTATCGCAGCGGCGTCAGCATCATGGAATCCGACCCCGAAATGCCACGCGCCTGCCTCCCGCTTGAAACGTCGGCATCTTGTCTCGAATTTGTAATCGTTCATTACGCATGCCGGCCGGTTGCACGCGCCGGATCCGGTAAGACTGACCGGCCGTCGTGTTGCGACCCGACTCCTCGGACGGAATCGCGCGACCCGCAAGGGTCATCGCCCGCACCGGGCGCCGCGCCGCGCGGCGGCTCCGGCCGCGTGCAATTGCAATTTGCAACAAATGCACGATACGCGCGGGGCGGGTTTTCGCTACATTGCTTGCATGCGACGTGCATGCCCGCCGTTGCCGACAGGAGCGCCTAAAATACCGCTCCAGCAGGAGAATCGAAGTGAAAAAGCTCATTCCGTTCATCGCCGCCGCCGCGCTGGGCCTGGGTGCCGCAAGCGCCGCGCAGGCTCACGTGTCGATCGGGGTCGGCATCGGTATCCCGGTCGCACCCGCGTATCCCGTCTATGCACCGCCGCCGCCCGTGTACTACGCGCCGCCGCCTCCGCCCGTGTACTACGCGCCCGCGCCGGCCTACTATGCGCCGCCGCCCGCCGTGGTCGTCGGCGGTTACTACGGTCGCCCGTACTGGCGCCATGGTTATGGCGGCTGGGGCCATCACGGCTACTGGCGTCGCTGATTCGTCCCGCGCGGCCTGACCGCGCGTGGCAAAACGGCGCAACGTCCCGCGAGGGGCGCTGCGCCGTTTTTCTTTGGGGGCGGCGATACCGTGCCCGGCTCGCGCAGGGCGGCCGCGATTACACCGCGTGCACGATCAGGTCGCGGTAGCCGCCGACGATCACGCTGTACGAGAAGTACGCGAACAGCAGCGCGGACGCGATGTGGCAGGCCCGCATCAGCCCGGCGCCCGCGCGCTTGCGGCCCTGGCTCGCGAGCGTGCACATGAACAGCGTCCATGCGAGGCCGCCGAGGAAGAAGCCCGACAGGAACACCGACGCGGTCGCCGGGGTGGTCGCACCGGCTTTCGCGATCAGCGCGCCGCCGACCGCCGCGAACCACAGGATCGCGCTCGGCGACGACATCGCGAGCAGCATCCCGCGCAGAAAGCTGCGCCGCGCGCTCGCCCGCGGCTGGGGGGCGTCGTCTGCTTCGTCGCCAGCCGCCTTGACCGGCGTCAGCGCTTCACGCGCCATCTTCCACGTGAGGAACAGCAGCACCGCGCCGCCGCCGATCCACACGATCCAGCGCACGGGTTCGAACTGCAGCAGCACGGCCATTCCCGCGAGCGCGAGCGCCGCATAGACGAGATCGCCGACGCACGACCCGAGGCCGAGCCAGAAGCCCGGCCGGAAGCCGTGCGATAGCGTGAGCGACAGCATCGCGACGTTCACGAGGCCGATGTCGAGACACAACGATAGCGACAGAAAGAATCCGTCGGACAGCATGGACGCGGGCGGAAAGCTCATCTTCTGGGTGCTTGCGGCGATTGCGATGCGCGAGCCGGCGGGCGCCGGCCGCCTGGCGTCAGAGGCCGATCTCCTGCCACAGCCGGTCGACACGCGCCTTCACGGCCGCGTCCATCTCGATCGGGCGGCCCCATTCGCGGCTGGTTTCGCCCGGCCACTTGTTGGTCGCGTCGAGCCCCATCTTCGAGCCGAGTCCGGCCACCGGCGACGCGAAGTCGAGATAATCGATCGGCGTGCTGTCGACCATCACCGTGTCGCGCACGGGGTCGACGCGCGTCGTGATCGCCCAGATCACTTCCTTCCAGTCGCGGATGTTCACGTCCTCGTCGACGACCACGATGAACTTCGTATACATGAACTGCCGCAGGAAGCTCCACACGCCGAACATCACGCGCTTGGCATGGCCCGCGTAGCTCTTCTTCATCTGGACGATGGCCATCCGGTAGCTGCAGCCTTCGGGCGGCAGGTAGAAGTCGGTGATTTCCGTGAACTGCTTCTGCAGCAGCGGCACGAACACCTCGTTGAGCGCGACGCCGAGCACCGCGGGCTCGTCGGGCGGCTTGCCCGTGTAGGTCGAATGGTAGATCGCGTCGCGGCGCATCGTGATGCGCTCGACGGTGAACACCGGAAACCACTCCTGCTCGTTGTAATAGCCGGTGTGGTCGCCGTACGGCCCTTCGAGCGCGTGCTCGTACGCGGCCGCCGCGTTGCCGGCCGGGCGCGGCGGCGCGCCGGCTGGAGCGGGGGCAGGGGCGCCGTCCTGCGGATGAATGAAGCCTTCGAGCACGATCTCCGCGCGCGCGGGCACCTGCAGCGTGTCGACGCCGGGCGTCAGGCACTTCGCGAGCTCCGTGCGACTGCCGCGCAGCAGGCCGGCGAACTGATACTCGGACAGCGAATCGGGCACCGGCGTCACCGCGCCGAGCGTGGTGGCCGGATCGGCGCCGAGCACGACCGCGACCGGATACGGCTTGCCCGGATTCTGCAGCGCGAACTCGCGGAAATCGAGCGCGCCGCCGCGGTGCGCGAGCCAGCGCATGATCAGCTTGTTGCGGCCGATCAACTGCTGGCGGTAGATGCCGAGGTTCTGGCGTGACTTGTTCGGCCCGCGCGTGACCGTCAGGCCCCACGTGACGAGCGGCCCCGCATCGCCGGGCCAGCAGGTCTGGATCGGCAGCTTGTTCAGGTCGACGTCCGCGCCTTCCCAGACGATCTCCTGGCACGGCGGCGACGACACCGACTTCGGCGCCATGTCCCACACCGCCTTCGCGAGCGACAGCAGCTTGCCGGCATCCTTCAGGCTCTTCGGCGGATCGGGCTCCTTCAGCGCGGACAGCAGGCGCCCGAGGTCGCGCAGCGAGCCGAGCGCGGCATCGTCGCCCGCATCGACGCCCATCCCGAGCGCGACGCGGCGCGGCGTGCCGAACAGGTTGCCGAGCACCGGGAATGCATTGCCGGGCGGCGCGTTGAACAGCAGCGCGGGGCCGCCAGCGCGCAGCACGCGGTCGCACAGCTCGGTCATTTCGAGCACGGGCGACACGGGCTGCGTGACGCGCCGCAGTTCGCCGAGCGCCTCGAGGCGCTGAATGAAATCGCGTAAGTCTTTGTATTTCATGAAGAAGGTCCGGGCCGCCCGTATGCACGGGCAGCGATGGGCGGGCGCAGCGGCCGGCTGCGACCCCGAATCGACCGACGATTTTACCCGGGCAGCCGCACGACCGCCCGGCGGAGAAAAAAGTCGACCGCGCGCAAACCCCCTACGGCACGGGGCTTGCGTTCTGAAGAGTGGTTTTAAATTACTTTTTGTTATAATTTCGAGGTTTTATAGTGTTGACGATCTATAAAACCCTGCTAGAATCCGCTCACATTGGTTGCAGGGTAAAAGGCTTCGAGCCGCCAATCACCGATCTTTGACGCAGCGCGTCACCGTCCGCCGAATCCTGCACGGCGTCTTCGACGGCCTTTGTCGTAGTCCCAGCCAGCGCCACCAGACGCTGGTTTTTTGCGTGGGTGCCACCGCGTATGCCCGCCTCGCCAGTGTGCGAAGGCGCCGGCCCTCTTACACCGTGGCCTCGAACGGTACTTATACCGTTTCCCCGATGCTTGCGCGTCCCAACCAAAGCGCGCGGCGTCGTGATTCCGCGGCGCGTTTTCTGTCTCGCCATCGAGCTGAGCGAGCCGCACGAGTCATGTTCATGGGAGATGATCTGAATGAACGCTTGGTTATCGTGGCGTCCCACTGAGCAGCATGCGCAAATCGTGCGCAACTTGCTGCGTCGCGGGACGCGTGTCAGTCACCATCTATTCAGCGTTGTCGGCTGTCTCGCTGTCGCGGTTGCGCTTGCGCTGTGGCTGCTGCCAACCGTCCGCGGCACGCTCGCCGCGAAGCTGATGCCGGTCGTATCCGCGGCCGTGCAGGCCGGTCCGGCCCGTCTGCTGTCCGGCCATCCGCTGCCGAACTTCGCGCCTGCCGGTGCGCAGCCGCAGCAGGACGATGCGCCCGAAACGGATGCGCTTGCGGTCGGCCTCGATGTCGCACCGGAAGCCACCGCGCAAGGCGTCCAGGGTGATGCGTCCGATCCGGCCCGCAACGGTCCGTCGCCGGTAGCACTGGCCAAGCTGATTCCGATCCAGCGCGTGGCGGCCGATGCCCGCGACGATCGCGCGCTCGCGTCGAACCGGGAACAGGCGCTCGTCGCCACGTATTTGTCGCGCCGTTACCGCGTCGCCCAGGAGCCGCTCGGCCAGCTCGTCAAGGCGGCGTTCCAGACCGGTCGTGACGTCGGTCTCGATCCGCTGCTGCTGCTATCCGTGATGGCGATCGAGTCGGGCTTCAACCCGTACGCCGAAAGCGGTGTCGGCGCGAAGGGCCTGATGCAGGTGATGTCGAAGGTCCATTCCGACAAGTTCGAGTATTTCGGCGGCACCGACACCGCACTGCAACCGCTCGCGAACCTGCAGGTCGGCGCACTCGTGCTGAAGGACTGCATCGCGCGCGGCGGCTCGCTCGCGAACGGCCTGCGCCTGTACAACGGCTCGACGAATCCCGACGACAACGGCTACGGTTCGAAGGTGATGGCCGAGCGCGGCCGCCTGCGCGACGTCGCGCGTGGCCGCAGCGTGCCGATCAACGCACCGCAGGCGCCCGCGCAACCCGCGAAGCCGATCGTCACCGCCGCAGCCGTGACGGCCGCGGCAGGCGGCGCGAAGCGCGTGCATGCGACGCTCGACGGCGCGACGACGGTCAAGGCAGCGCCGAAGGAAGCGGCCCCGCAGGACGACGCGAGCGTCGATACCGCGAAGCAGTCGCACGGCGATCATTCGGAGCTCGGCGCGTAACGTCGCGTTCCGTGCGGCTCCGGCTGGCGCAGATGAAGCGCAGATGAAGAAAAGGCACCCGATTCGGGTGCCTTTTTCTTTTGCGGTGCGGGAAGCGGCCGGCGTGCTCGCCGCGGCGTCAATGCTCGCCGAACAGCGTCGCGAGCCGGTCGACGGCCTCTTCGAGCCGCGAGTAGGCCGTCGCATAGGACAGGCGGATATAGTCGCGCGGGGCATGGACGCCGAAGTCCATGCCCGGCACCAGCACCACGCCTGCGTCGTGCAGCATCGCCTGCGTGAGCGCGGCGCTGTCGCCGGCCGCCGGGTGGGCGACGCCGCCGCAATGCGCATACACATAGAACGCGCCGTCCGGCATCACCGGCACCGTGAAGCCGAGCCGCTCGAGCGCCGGTGCGATGAAATCGCGGCGGCGCTTGAATTCGAGCCGGCGCGTTTCGTAGATGTCGAGCGTGGCCGGTTCGAAGCAGGCGAGCGCCGCGTGTTGCGCGAGGGCGGACGGGCAGATGAACAGGTTCTGCGACAGCTTCTCGAACGTGCCGACGAGGGCTGGCGGCACGACGAGCCACCCGAGCCGCCAGCCGGTCATGCTGAAATACTTCGAGAAGCTGTTCACGGTGATCACGTCGTCGCCGAACGACAGCGCCGACACGGGGGCGGCGTCGTAGCTGAGCCCCTGGTAGATCTCGTCGACGATCGTGAAGCCGCCGCGTGCGCGCACTGCTTCGACGATCCGCTTCAGTTCGTCCGGTTCGAGCGACGTGCCGGTCGGGTTCGACGGCGACGCGAGCAGCACGCCGCGCGTGCGGTCGTTCCAGTGCGTGCGGACGTCGTGCTCGGTGAGCTGGAAGCGCGCGTCCGGGCCGCTCGGCACGAGCACCGGACGGCCTTCGGCCGCCGCGACGAAGTGCCGGTTGCACGGGTATGACGGGTCGGGCATCAGCACTTCGTCGTCGCGGCCGACCAGCGCGAGGCACGCGAGCAGCAGCGCGGCCGATGCGCCGGCCGTCACGACGATCCGCTCGGGGCTGATCGTGAGGCCGTACGCGTGTGCATAGTGCGCGGCGATCGCCTCGCGCAGCGGCGCAATCCCGAGCGCGCTCGTGTATTGCGTGACGCCGCGGCGCAGCGCGGCCGCCGCGGCCTCGACCACCGGCTCCGGCGCGGTGAAATCCGGCTCGCCGATGCCCATGTGGATAACATCGCGCCCCAAGGACTCGAGCCGCTGTGCCTCCTTCATCAGTTCCATCACATGAAAGGGCTGGATCGCGTCGACGCGTGCGGCGAGCGTGACGAGCGAATCGGCGGTGGTATTCATCGGCGGGCAGGGCGGAGGGAGAAAGGAATGAAAAACGGGCGCTTGCGCGCCCGTGGACCAACCAACGGTATCAGCCGTTGCGACGCGCCTGCGTTTCGGCGGGGCGCAGCTTCGCGGCCAGCTTGTCGAGCACGCCGTTCACGTACTTGTAGCCGTCGGAGCCGCCGAACGTCTTCGCGAGTTCGACGGCTTCGTTGATGATCACGCGGTACGGCGTTTCGACGTGGTGCGTGAGCTCGAACGTCGCGATCAGCAGCACCGCGCGTTCGACCGGCGACAACTGATCGATCGGACGGTCCAGCGACGGCGCCAGCGCTTCGACGAGCGTCGCATGCTCGCGGATCACGCCGTGCAGGATCGCTTCGAGCAGTTCCTTGTCAGCCTTGTCGTAACCGAGCGCGCCGCGCAGTTGCGCGTCGATCTCGCCGGAGGGCGCGTTCGACAGCAGCCACTGATACAGGCCCTGCGTCGCCAGCTCGCGCGATTGTCGGCGGGCGCTCTTCTTCATGCGCGCTCCTCTTCGTCGTCTTCGTCTTCCTCTTCGTCCTCGTCGTCGCCGAGCTGGTCGAGCGCCATCGTCAGGTTGGCCATCTCGACGGCCACGCGTGCGGCGTCACGACCCTTTTCGGTCATGCGCGCGACGGCCTGCTCGTCGTTTTCGGTGGTCAGGACCGCGTTCGCGATCGGCAGGTTGAAGTCGAGGCCGATGCGGGTGATGCCCGCGCCGCTCTCGTTCGACACGAGTTCGAAGTGGTAGGTCTCGCCGCGGATCACCGCGCCGAGCGCGATCAGCGCGTCGAACTGGCCGCTTTCGGCGAGCTTTTGCAGCGCGAGCGGGATTTCCAGCGCGCCGGGCACCGACACGAGCAGCACGTCTTCACCGGTGACGCCGAGGCGCTCCAGTTCTTCGACGCACGCGTCGGCGAGGCCGTTGCACACGGGTTCGTTGAAGCGCGATTGCACGATGCCGATACGCAGGCCGTCGCCTTCGAGATTCGGTTGGTATTGTCCGATTTCCATGATCTGGTCCGTGGTGTGGATGAACGGTTATAGGGCGAAAGCGCCGTGGCGGGTTACGCGTGGGACGCCGGGCAGGACTTGGCTTCGCCGCCGGGCATCGGAATGAAGCCCGTGACTTCGAGGCCGTAGCCGGACATGCTGCCCAGCTTGCGCGGATTCGACAGCACCTGCATCTTGCCGACGCCGACATCGCGCAGGATCTGCGCGCCGATGCCGAACGTCTTGAAATCGACCGGCCGGCGCTTGAGCGCAGCGGCCTTTTCTTCCTCGTCGAACGCCTTGAAGACGTCGATCAGGTGTTCCTTCGTATCGCCGCAATTGAGCAGCACGATCACGCCGAGGTCGCGCTCCGCGATGTCGCGCATCGCGGCGTCGAGGGTCCACGAGTGGGTCGACACGCCCGTTTCGAGCAGGTCGAGCACCGACAGCGGCTCGTGCACGCGCACCGGCGTATCGACGTCGGGCGACGGGGCGCCGCGCACCAGCGCGATGTGCGGCGAGCCGCTCGGCTGGTCGCGGTACAGCACCGCGCGGAACGTGCCGTGCGCGGTCTGCATCGTGCGCTCGGCGATCCGCTCGATGATCGATTCGGTGCGGCTGCGGTACTGGATCAGGTCGGCGATCGTGCCGATCTTCAGGTTGTGTTCCTTCGCGAATTCGATCAGGTCCGGCAGGCGCGCCATCGTGCCGTCGTCCTTGATGATCTCGCAGATCACCGCGGCCGGCGTGAGGCCCGCGAGCGCGGTGAAGTCGCAGCCGGCCTCGGTGTGGCCGGCGCGCACGAGCACGCCGCCCGGCTGCGCCATGATCGGGAACACGTGGCCCGGCTGCACGATGTGCTCGGGGCGCACGTCGTGCGCGACCGCCGTGGCGATCGTGTGCGCCCGGTCGGCGGCCGAGATGCCGGTCGTCACGCCTTCGGCCGCTTCGATGCTGACCGTGAACGCGGTGCCGTACTGCGTGCCGTTGCGGTAGGTCATCAGCGGCAGGTGAAGCTGCTTGCAGCGTTCCTGCGTCAACGTCAGACAAACCAGGCCGCGGCCGTACTTGGCCATGAAGTTGATCGCTTCCGGTGTGACGAATTCGGCGGCGATCACGAGGTCGCCCTCGTTTTCGCGGTCTTCTTCGTCGACCAGGATCACCATCCGGCCGGCTTTCAGCTCGGCGATGATGTCGAGCGTGGAGGCGAGCGTCATAAGGGGGCGAGAAAGAGGAAAGTGCGTATTTTACGCCAGCCGGACGGCGTTTCGGCTGGCGCGGGCCGCGCGGGGCCCGCGCGTGCTCCGGAAAGCGCTGCGGCCGGCCTGCGCGCGGGCGCGGACGGTTGCGGGCCGGGCGTTGCCCGGCCGCGCGTCACGCTTGCTCGTTGCGCCCGCCGAGGTAGTCCAGCTTGCCGAGCTCGACGCCGCTGTGGCGCAGGATGTCGTACGCGGTCGTCACGTGGAAGAAGAAGTTGGGCAGCACGAAGTTCAGCAGGTACGACTGGCCGGTGAACTCGATCGGGCCGACGCGCATCTTCAGCACGATCTGGCGCGTCTCGCTGCCGTCGATCTGTGCGGCGTCGAAGCTTTTCAGGTAGTCGATCGTCTTCTGGATGCGCGCGTGCAGCTCGTCGAAGCTCTGCTCGACGTCCGGGTAGCTCGGGATCTCGGCGCCGGCTAGCCGCGCGGCGCAGCCCTTCGCCGTGTCGGTCGCGATGTAGACCTGACGGACGAGCGGCAGCATGTCCGGGTAGAGGCGTGCGCCGATGAATACCGACGGGTCGATCTGCTTTTCGGCCGCATGCGCCTGCGCCTTGCCGAGGATGTGCTGCAGGTTGGTGAGGCCGCGGATCAGGACGGGCAGCGAAGCCTGGTACATCGAGATGGACATGGGGACGAACTCCTGTGGGAAGAGGCGCGGCCGCGATGCGGCGCGTCGTGCGTGGCGGCGTGGAAACCGCTGTCGACGCATCTTAGCGCGACGGCATGACCCGTGCGCGTCGTTGGCTGTTCGGCCAGGTGTCGGCTGGCCCGACGGCCATCGACCGAACGCGATTCCGATGCAAGCGTGTCGGATGGCCGGCGACGGAGTGGCACGGCACGAAGTAGGGCGGGATCCCTGCTCGGCGCGGCCTGCTCGGCCGACGCCGACGATTGATGCGGCGGCCGGCCGCACCGTCGGCCGTCATTCCCTGTACAGGACGCGGCGGCGCTGCCCGGTCAGTCCTGATGCACGCCCTGCGACGCCGATAGCATCCGCTCCACATAGCGCGCGATCATGTCGACTTCGAGGTTGACCTTGTCGCCGGCCTTCACGTGGCGCAGCGTCGTGACGTCGACCGTATGCGGAATCAGGTTGATCGAGAATTCGCAGCCGTCCGCGCGATCGTCGACCGCATTCACGGTCAGGCTCACGCCGTTCACCGTGATCGAGCCCTTGTACGCGAGATAGCGGCCGAGTTCGCGCGGCGCGACGATTCGCAGTTCGTGCGACTCGCCGACCGGCGCGAAGCGCGACACGGTACCGAGTCCGTCCACATGGCCCGATACGATATGCCCGCCAAGGCGGTCGTGCGCGCGCAGCGCCTTCTCGAGGTTCACCTCGCCGGGCTGCGCGAGGCCGACCGTCCGGTTCAGGCTTTCGCGCGACACATCGACGTCGAACGTGGTGTCGGTCTTCTCGATCACCGTCATGCATGCGCCCTGGATCGCGATGCTGTCGCCGAGCGCGACATCGGCCAGGTCCAGCCCGCCGGCCTGCACGGTCAGGCGCACACCGGCGTCGGCCGACGTGCCGAGCGGGGCGATCGATTCGATGCGGCCGACGGCCGCGACAATTCCGGTAAACATCGTGACGATTCCGTTCAGTGAGAGGCGTCGGGCGGCGCGATACGCGCGAGGATCCGCAGATCGTCGCCGATCCGCTCGATACCGTGGAACGACAACCGGGTACGTGCATCGAGACTGGCCGGCGCGGCGAGATCGAACATGCCGGCCGCGTCGGCGCCCAGCAGGCTCGGCGCCAGATACACCAGCAATTCGTCGACGCACCGTTCGCGCAGCAGCGAACCGTTCAGCTTGTGGCCGGCCTCGACGTGCAGTTCGTTGACGCCGCGCGCGCCGAGCGCCGCCAGCATCGCGGGCAGGTCGACCTTGCCGTGCGCATTCGCGAGCGGCACGATTTCCGCGCCGCGCGACTTCAGCACGTTCGCGCGTAGTTCGCCTGCGGCGTCGAGCCGGCCGCAGAAGATCAGCAGCGGCGCGCCTTCGAGCAGCCGCGCGTCGAGCGGCAGGTCGAGGCGGCTGTCCACCAGGATGCGTTGCGGCTGACGCGGCGTGTCGATACCGCGCACGGTCAGCAGCGGATTGTCCTCGCGCACGGTGCCGATGCCGGTGAGGATCGCGCACGCGCGGGCGCGCCACGCGTGGCCGTCGAGGCGCGCGGCCTCGCCGGTGATCCACTGGCTTTCGCCGGACGGCAGCGCGGTGCGGCCGTCGAGCGACGCGGCGGTCTTCATCCGCACCCACGGGCGGCCACGCGTCATCCGCGACACGAAGCCGATGTTCAGTTCGCCGGCCTCATGCGCGAGCAGCCCGCAGCGCACGTCGATGCCGGCGTCGCGCAGCATTCCGAGGCCGCGCCCCGACACCTGCGGGTTCGGGTCTTCCATCGCCGCGACCACCTTCGCGACGCGCGCGTCGATCAGCGCGTTCGCGCACGGCGGCGTGCGGCCGAAATGGCTGCACGGTTCGAGCGTCACGTAGACGGTCGAGCCCGCGACGTCGTAGCCGCGCGAGCGCGCGTCCTTCAGCGCCTGGACTTCCGCGTGGTCCTGGCCGGCCGGCTGCGTGAAGCCTTCGCCGATCACGTCGCCGTCCTTGACGATCACGCAGCCGACGCGCGGATTCGGCGCGGTCGTGTACATGCCGCGCGCGGCGAGCGCGAGCGCGCGCTGCATGTGGGCGAAATCGGTATCCGAGAACATGCGCGCGGCCCCGGGTCAGGCGGCGAGGGCCGCGAACGCGCGGCGCGCGGCCGCGAGCGTCGCGTCGATCACCGCGTCGTCGTGCGTGCTCGACACGAAGCCGGCTTCGTACGCGGACGGCGCGAAGTACACGCCCTCGTCGAGCATCAGGTGGAAGAAGCGGTTGAAGCGCGCGACGTCGCTCTTCGTGACTTCCGCGAAGCTGGTCGGCACGCGCTCGGCGAAGTACAGGCCGAACATCGCGCCGATCGAGTCGGCCGCGAACGGCACGCCGGCCGCGCGCGCTTCCGCCGCGAGGCCGTCGGCGAGCCGCTTCGTCTGCGCGGTGAGCGCGTCGTAGAAGCCGGGTGCCTGGATCAGTTGCAGCGTCTTCAGGCCCGCGGCGACCGCGATCGGGTTGCCCGACAGCGTGCCGGCCTGGTAGACGCCGCCGAGCGGCGCGAGGTGGGCCATGATGTCGCGGCGGCCGCCGAACGCGGCGGCCGGCATCCCGCCGCCGATCACCTTGCCGAGGCAGGTGAGGTCGGCCGCGATGCCGTAGTACGCCTGCGCGCCGCCGAGCGCGACGCGGAATCCGCACATCACCTCGTCGAAGATCAGCACGGCGCCGTGCTTCGTGCACAGCGCGCGCAGCGCGTTCAGGAATTCGGGCGTGCCGCGCACGAGGTTCATGTTGCCGGCGACCGGCTCGACGATCACCGCGGCGATCTCGTCGCCGAACGCGCCGAAGGCTTCTTCCAGCGCGGCGACGTTGTTGTATTCGAGGACGGTCGTGTGTTTCGCGATGTCGGCGGGCACGCCGGCCGACGTCGGGTTGCCGAACGTCAGCAGGCCCGAGCCGGCCTTGACCAGCAGGCTGTCCGCGTGGCCGTGGTAGCAGCCTTCGAACTTGACGATGCGGCTGCGGCCCGTGAAGCCGCGCGCGAGACGCAGCGCGCTCATCGTCGCCTCGGTGCCGCTCGACACCATCCGCACCTGCTCGATCGACGGCACGAGCTTGCAGATTTCCTCCGCGATCTCGATCTCGGCTTCGGTCGGCGCGCCGAACGAGAAGCCGTCGGCGAGTACGTTCTGCACGGCCGACAGCACTTCCGGATGGACGTGGCCGACGATCATCGGGCCCCACGAGCCGATGTAGTCGATGTACTGCTTGCCGTCGGCGTCCCAGAAATACGGGCCTTGCGCGCGCGCGACGAAGCGCGGCGTGCCGCCGACCGAACGGAAGGCGCGCACCGGCGAGTTGACGCCGCCGGGAATGGTCTTCTGGGCGCGTTCGAAGAGGATCTGATTGTTGGACATGGGCGAAACCTGCGAGAGAAGGGCGCGGAGGCCTGTGCACGGGCCGCGGCGCCTGGGCGGAACGATCGTCCGATTGTACCGGAGACACGCGCGGCAGGCCCGCGGGCCGGTCTGCGGCCTTTCGGCGCGCGGGGAATCAGTCGGGCGAAAAAGGCGCGCGGGATTCGACCCGGTTTTCGGCTATCGCGGCGGCTTGCGCTTGCCGGTCAACTCGGCCCAGCGCTTTTCGAGCGGACCTTCGACCATCGGCTTGATCGACGTGCCGGACGTCTGTGCATCCCAGGTCTGTACCGAATACGGGTGAACGCGCAGCGCGTCGCGCGCGATCACGACGTCCTGGTGCGCATCGACCAGCCAGTCGTACACGAAGTCGATGCACAGCCGGTAGCCGCGCTTCGTCGACGGATCGGGCACCTCGTACGGCGCGCGCGTCACGTAGCCGGAGCCGAATACACCCTTGGGCTCCTTCGCGACGCGGTGCAGGAACACGCGGTCGCCCGGCAGGATGCCGCGCGCGAAGCCGCAACCCCACACGTCATGCACGGCCTCGCCGGCCTTCACGCGCGCGGCGACGTCGGGCAACTCGGGCCACGGCCATTTCTTGGGGCTCCAGATCAGCAGGAAAGCGGTCATCGGTTCGGTCGTACGTCGAATGGGTCAGACAAGAGAAACGAGCAGCAGCAAGCTTAATCGAATCCGCTCGCGCGTTCGTCCGGCAAACGGCAGGCGTGGGCGTCGCCGCGCCCGCCGCCGGACGCGGCCCGAGGCAGGCAAAAAAGTTGCGCGTACAATCATGGGCCTGAACGCGCCACTTGCGGCGCGGCTTCCCGTCTTCACCGCCACGCGCGCCCCGATGCGCGCGGGCTCCCATTCCGGATACCCATGTCCCACGTCGTCCGGCGCCGGCCCGATGCCCGGCTGATCCTGTTGCTCGGCGCGCTCGCGGCCTGCGGGCCGATCGCCACCGACATGTACCTGCCGAGCCTGCCGTCGATCGCCGGCAGCTTCTCCGTGAGCCCCGGCGCCGCGCAGCGCACGCTGACCAGTTTCATGGCGGGCTTCTCGATCGGCATGCTGCTGTACGGCCCGCTGTCCGACACGTGGGGCCGCCGTCCCGTGCTGCTCGGCGGGATCGCGCTGTTCACGCTCGCGAGCATCGGCTGCTTCGTGTCGGGTTCGATCGACATGCTGATCGTCGTGCGCTTTCTGCAGGCGCTCGGCGCCGGTGCCGCGTCGGTGCTCGCGCGGGCGATCGCGCGTGACGCGCACGAGCCGAGCGACGCGGCGAAGGTGTTGTCGATGGTCGCGATCGTCACCGCGGTCGGGCCGCTGCTCGCGCCGCTGATCGGCGGCCAGATCCTGCGCTTCTCCGGCTGGCGCGGCGTGTTCGTCGTGCTGGCCGTGTTCGGCGCGATCTGCGCGACGACCGCGTACTTGCGCGTGCCCGAAACCTGGCCGAAGGAGCGGCGCAAGAGCGCGGCCGTGCTCGCGTCGTTCGCGTCGTACGGGCGCATCCTGTCCGACCCCGTCGCATGGGGGCACATGCTGTGCGGCGGGATGGCGTTCGCGTCGATGTTCTCGTACATCACCGCGACGCCGTTCGTGTACATCGAGTATTTCCACGTGTCGCCGCAGCACTACGGGCTGCTGTTCGGCCTGAACGTCGTCGGGATCATGATCGGCAACTTCGCGAATACGCGCCTCGTCGGCCGCATCGGTTCGCTGCGCATCATCGCGGCCGCGTCGCTCGTGAGCTGCATCGCGTCGCTCGCGGTCGCGCTCGTCGCGCTGACGGGGTGGGGCGGGCTGTGGTCGATCGTCGTGTGCCTGTTCTTCGTCGTCGGCGTGGTCGGGATCCTGTCCGCGAACTGCACGACCGACCTGATGCACCGCTATCCGCACAACGCGGGCGCGTCGGCGGCCGTGTTCGGCGCGATGCAGCTCGCGCTCGGCGCGCTGGCGAGCGTCGCGATCGGCGCGCTCGCGGACGGCACGCCGTTCGCGATGGGCGTGACGATCGGCGTCTGCGGCGTGCTGTGCTTCGCCGGGCGCTATCTCGTGCTGCGCTGGCACGGCCGGCCGGTGAAAGCGGGCGCCTGAGCCGCATCGCCCGGCGGGCCGCACGATGAAAAACGCCACCGCGCGCGATGCGCCGGTGGCGTTGTTCGTCGGGACGCGTGAAGCGGCGGACGCCGCGCGATGCGTCAGTCCCGCGCGACGTCCTTCGCCGCCGGCGACGCGCCGTGGCTCAGCCAGTCGAGCACGTCGGCCGTTTCGTCGTCGCTGGCGCGCGCCTTCGCCTGGGCAACGGCCTCGGGCAGCTCGCCGTTCGTCGACGCGCGACGGATCGCGACGCCGACCGCGAGGATGTCGATCATCAGCAGATGCAGGATCCGCGAGATCATCGACAACTGCGACTCGCGCATCTCGATGTGGTCGGTCTCGAGCGCGACGGTCGCGCGCTTCGCGAGCGGCGTGTTGCTCGACGTGATCGCGATCACCTTCGCGCCGGCCTGCATCGCGACGTCGAGCACGCGCAGCAGCTCGGGCGCGCGGCCCGACTTCGACACCGCGACGATCACGTCGCCCTTGCCGAGCAGCGCGGCCGACGCGGCCTGCATGTACAGGTCGCCGTACGCGATCGTCGGAATCCCGAAGCGGAAGAACTTGTAGTGCGCGTCCTGCGCGACGATGTTCGAGTTGCCGAGCCCGTAGAACTCGATGCGCCGCGCGCCGTTCAGGATCTCGATCGCGTTCTCGACGTGCTCGAAATTCAGGTGCTCGCGCAGTTGCAGGATCGCGGACACCGTGTTGTCGAGCACCTTCGCGCCGAAGTCGGTGGCCGTGTCGCCGAGATGCACCTGGCTGTGGCTCATCGGGATCGTGCCGGTGAGCCCGGTGGCGAGCTTCAGCTTGAAGTCCGACAGCCCCTGGCAGCCGAGCGAGCGGCAGAAGCGGATCACGGTCGGCTGGCTCACGTCGGCCTTGCGCGCGATGTCGACGATCGGATCGTTGATGATCGAGCGCGGATGGTTCAGCGCGAGATCGGCCACGCGGCGCTCGGCCGGCGTCAGCGCGTCGCGCATCTGGCGGATCCGCTCGAACACGGCCGACGACGCGCCGCCGGAGCGGTTCGACAACTGCTCCGCGAGAATCGCCGACACGCCGAGGAACGCCGGGTATTCGGCGGTGATCAGGTAGGTCGGGATGTTCTCGAGATAGTGCGTGAAGCGGCCCTTCGCCTCGAAGCGCGCGCGGAACGACGAGCGCGTGAACAGCTCGCCCAGCTTCAGCGCGACGCCGCCGCCGATGTACACGCCGCCGAGCGCGCCGAGCGTCAGCGCGACGCTGCCCGCGAACGCGCCGAGAATTCCGCAGAAGCATTCGACCGTCTCGAGCGCGAGCGCGTCGCCCGCATGCGCGCGCTCGACGATCTCGACCGTGTCGACGGTCGCGGCGACACGTTTCTTGTCGCGCGCGGCGAGCGCGCGATAGATGATCTCCATGCCGGGGCCCGCGCACACGCGTTCGAACGACACGTGCGGAAACTTCTTGCGCGCGTACTGCAGCACCAGATCCTCGCGCTCGTCCTGCGGCGCGAACGATGCGTGGCCGCCTTCGCTGCCGAGCGCGATCCAGCGGTCGTCGGCCGGAATCAGCCCCGACACGCCGAGCCCCGTGCCCGGCCCGAGCAGGCCGATCACGCTGTTCTGGCGCCGCGTGCCGCCGCCGATCTGCACGCGCTGCGCGTCGGTCAGGCCCGGCAGCGCCATCGCGAGCGCGGTGAAGTCGTTGACGACCAGCAGCGTGTCGAAGCCGAGCGCGCGGCGCGTCGCCTCGATCGAGAAGCTCCAGTCGTGGTTGGTCATCGTGACCTGGTCGCCGTCGACCGGATTGGCGATCGCGATCGCCGCGTGGTTCACGCGGCTGATCTTCACGTCCTTCAGGTATTTGCGGATCGCGTCGGTGAGCGTCGGATAGTCGGCGCCGGGATAGACGCGGATCTGCGTGATCTCGCCGGGGCCGGTTTCCAGCGCGAAGCGCGCGTTGGTGCCGCCGACGTCCGCGAGCAGGCGCGGGCCGTCGGCATGCTGACCCGCGACGACCGCCTTACTTTGCGCACCAGTAGACATCGAGCTGGGTCCCCTTGTCGTTGGCCAGTTGGGAAATCGCGTTCTTCTGCAGCGACGCGGCCGCGGCGTCGAGCACGTCGCGTTTGCGGGCGCCCGCGATCAGCAGGAACAGCCGGTCGACGCGCTTGAGCGTATCGAGCGAAAAGCTCACGCGGGCATGCGGCGCCGCGCCCGGATGCACGGCGACGAAGCGCTCGGGCGTCGTGATCGCGTGGTCCCATTCGGGTGCGTCGGCGAAGATCGACGCGGTGTGGCCGTCCTCGCCCATGCCGAGCACGGCGACGGTCGGCACGCGGTAGTCGGGGTTCGCGTTCAACGCGGCGACGTGCGCGTCGAGCGTGCTGCGCGTGTCGACGAGCGGCAGGAAGCGGGCAGGGGCCGCCGCGTGCTGCAGCAGCGTGTCGCGCACGAGTTGCGCATTGCTGGCCGCGTCGTCGTCCGGCACCCAGCGGTCGTCGACCAGCGTGACGTCGACGCCGGCCCAGTCGAGCGCCGCATGCGACAGCGTGTGCAGGAACGGGCGCGGGCTGGTGCCGCCGGACACCGCGAGCGTCGGGCGCGCGGGGCCGGCGAGCGCCGCGCGCAGCGCGTCGCCGACGGCGCGCGCGAGCGCTTCGCTTTGCGCTTCCTGGGTGTCGAAAGCGTGGATCTCGATCACATCTCCTCCGGACTGCTTTGTCTGTTCAAATCGTACGAATCGTGGGGCACGTTGCCGCGTACGGTGGCGTACGCGGCAACGGTCTGCATCAGTTTTCTTCTTCGAGCCAGCAGGTGTCGTGCTGCGCGAGCATCGCGCTCGACGCGGCCGGCCCCCACGTGCCCGCCGCGTAGGGCTTCGGCGGCTTCAGCGTGCGCGCCCATTCGTTCAGGATCGGCTCGACCCACTGCCATGCGGCCTCCTGTTCGTCGCGCCGCACGAACAGGGCGAGCCGGCCGTTGATCACGTCGAGCAGCAGGCGCTGGTACGCCTCCATCTGCCCTTCCTTGAAGAACTGGTCGAACGCGAGGTCGAGGTGCACGCTCGCGAGGTTCATCCCTTCGCCCGGCTGCTTCGCGAGGCAGTACAGGCGGATCGTTTCGTTCGGCTGCAGCCGGATCACGAGACGGTTCGAACCGGGGCGCAGCGCGGTCGGGCCGAGCGCCGAATGCGGCACCGGGCGGAAGTTGACGACGATCTCCGCGACGCGGTCGGCCAGACGCTTGCCGGTGCGCAGGAAGAACGGCACGCCGGCCCAGCGCCAGTTCTCGATCTCGACCTTCAGCGCGACGAAGGTTTCGGTCTGGCTGTCGGGCTTCACGCCCGGCTCGGTCGCGTAGGCCGGCACCTGCGCGCCCTTGATCACGCCCGCATGATACTGGCCGCGCACCGCGACCTTGCCGATGTCGCGCGGATCGACCGGCTTCAGCGCGCGCAGCACGCGCAGCTTCTCGTCACGCACCGAGTCGGAATCCATCGAGTGCGGCGGCTCCATCGCGACGATCGACAGCAGCTGCAGCAGGTGGTTCTGCACCATGTCGCGCAGCGCGCCCGTATTGTCGTAGAAATCGCCGCGCGCCTCGACGCCGAGCTCTTCCGCGATCGTGATCTGGATGCTCTCGACCCATTCGCGGCGCCACAGTGGCTCGAACAGCGCGTTGCCGAAGCGCAGCGCGAGCAGGTTCTGTACCGGCTCCTTGCCGAGGTAGTGGTCGATCCGGTAGATCTGGCCTTCCGCGAAGATCTCGCCGACCGCGTCGTTGATCGCGTTCGACGACTTCAGGTCGTAGCCGAGCGGTTTCTCGAGCACGATGCGCGAGCCTTCGTTCAGGCCGACCGACGCGAGCGCCTTGCAGATCGGCACGAACAGCGACGGGCCGGTCGCGAGATAGAACACGCGGATGCCGGGCAGCGATGCGATCGCGTCGCGCAGCACGACGTAGTCCTCCGCACGGCCGAGATCGAGCTTCACGTATTCGATGCGCTCGAGAAACGACTTCCATGCCGCGTCGTCGAACGCGTTGCCGGCCGCCTTCGCCGCATGCGGCTTCACGTGCGTATCGACCCATTCGAGATAGCCTGCCCGATCCGATTCGTGCCGCGCGACGGCCACGATCCGGCCGCCGTCCGCCAGCATGTTCGCGCGGTGCGCTTCGAACAGCGCGGGCAGGATCTTGCGCATCGACAAATCGCCGGTGCCGCCGAAAAGTACGAAGGTAAAGCTGGAATCGGTATGCATGTGTCTCCGCCGTGTTGGGGGTGCTGGGAAGCGATCCGTAGTGCGATAAAAATATTTTTGACACTGAATTGTAGTTTAACTACAATCCGCCGCAAGGGGTAGCACCTGGGTGAAGAAAAAAAGAAGTGCGGTCGATGAACTGCGCGAGCTTCGCCTTCGGGAACGCCTTGTGCCGAATGGTATCGGACATTGACGGAGCGCATCATCGCGCGCCGTCGCCCCCGGGCTCGCGCCGCGGCATCGCGGTGGGCCAGAAACACAAAGAGGAGACACGCCGTTGAATCTCGATTCACGCTTTCTGTAAGAGCCCGGCCGGTCATCGGCCCCGTACGCTGCATGCGTCCCGCGGCTCGATTTCCCCGTCGTTTATCAAGAAGCCGGTTCCCCGTCGGGGAACCTCACGAGTTGATTCAGTCTGGAGGAGATAAGTAATGAAAGTTCGCTCGATCATGGGCGCGCTCTGCGCCGCGGGTCTGATGGCTGGCGCCGTGGCGGCGCAGGCAGCCGAGAACGTAACCGTGCTGCACTGGTGGACCTCGGGCGGCGAGTCGAAGGCCGTCGGCGTGCTGAAGGACGACCTGCAGAAGCAGGGCTACGTGTGGAAGGACTTCGCGGTCGCGGGCGGCGCCGGCGCCGCGGCGATGACCGCGCTGAAGACCAAGGTGATCAGCGGCGATTCCCCGTCGGCCGCGCAGATCAAGGGCCCGCTGATCCAGGACTGGGCCGACCAGGGCGTGCTCGTCAACATCGATTCGGCCGCCGGCGACTGGAAGCAGAACCTGCCGCCGGAAATCGACAAGATCATCAAGTACAAGGGCCATACGGTCGCCGCGCCGTTCTCGGTGCACCGCGTCAACTGGCTGTACATCAACAAGGCCGCGCTCGACAAGGTCGGCGCGAAGGTGCCGACCACCTGGCCCGAATTCTTCGCGGTGGCCGACAAGCTGAAGGCCGCGGGCATCCAGCCGGTCGCGATGGGCGGCCAGCCGTGGCAGGACCTGACGCTGTGGGAAGACGTCGTGCTGTCGCAGGGCCCGGCGTTCTACAAGAAGGCGCTGGTCGACCTCGACCAGGCGACGCTGACGTCGCCGCAGATGCTGTCGGTGTTCGACACGGTGCGCAAGATCCAGGGCTACTTCGACACCGGCCGCAACGGCCGCGACTGGAACCTCGCGACCGCGATGGTCATCAACGGCAAGGCCGGCATGCAGTTCATGGGCGACTGGGCGAAGGGCGAATTCGAGAACGCCGGCAAGAAGGCGGGCAAGGACTACGTCTGCGCGCCGGTGCCGGGCACCGCGAATTCGTACACGTTCAACGTCGATTCGTTCGTGTTCTTCCAGCAGAAGGGCGAGAAGAACGCGACGCCGGGCCAGCTCGCGCTCGCGAAGACGATCATGACGCCGGACTTCCAGGAGCAGTTCAGCCTGCTGAAGGGCTCGGTGCCGGTGCGTCTCGGCGTGAAGATGGACAAGTTCGACGACTGCGCGAAGAAGTCGTATGCCGACGAGCAGACCGCGATCAAGTCGGGCGGCTTCGTGCCGTCGCTCGCGCACGGCATGGCGCAAGGCGACGCGACCGCCGGCGCGATCACCGACGTCGTGACGAAGTTCATGAACTCGCAGCAGGATTCGAAGAGCGCGGTCGCCGCGCTCGCGAAGGCCGCGAAGGTCAAGTAACGCGCGCCAGGCGCCCGGCCGGACACGCTTCATCGGCCGGGCGTTTTTGCATGTGTAGCAAACGGGCTCGCCCGCGGGTCCGTGCCGTACCCGGCGCCGGCCCGGCCTGCGCCGCCCTCGTTCCAGGAGTCGAATCAAGTGGCTGCCCCTCTTAGCGGAAACGGATCCGGCGCTGCCGCCGCACGGCGTACGTCGCCGATGTCGGCCTTCGCCGATCGCTGGATCCCGAAGCTCGTGCTCGCGCCGAGCGTCGCGATCGCCGTGGTGTTCATCTACGGCTTCATCCTGATTACCGGCTATCTGTCGCTGACCCGCTCGCGGCTGTTGCCCAACTACGAATTCGACGGCTTCGGCCGTTACACGGACCTGTTCCAAAACGACGTGTGGTGGACCTCCGCCGCGAACCTCGGCTGGTTCGGGATTCCGTTCATCGCGATCTGCGTCGGCCTCGGGCTGTTCCTCGCGATCCTGCTCGACCAGCGGATCCGCAACGAAGGCGCGCTGCGCGCGATCTTCCTGTACCCGATGGCGCTGTCGTTCATCGTCACCGGCACCGCGTGGCAGTGGATCCTGAACCCGGGCCTCGGCCTCGAGAAGGTGATGCACGACTGGGGCTGGACGAGCTTCTCGTTCGGCTGGCTCGACGATCCGGACAAGGCGATCTTCTGCGTGGTGATCGCGGCCGTGTGGCAGTCGACCGGCTTCGTGATGGCGCTGTTCCTCGCGGGGCTGCGCGGCGTCGACGGCGAGATCTTCAAGGCCGCGCAGGTCGACGGCGCGACGCTGCCCACCATCTACCGCAAGATCGTGATCCCGAGCATGCGCCCGGTGTTCTTCTCGGTGCTGCTGATCCTCTGCCACATCACGATCAAGACCTTCGACCTCGTCGTCGCGCTGACCGCGGGCGGCCCGGGCACGTCGTCGTCGCTGCCGGCCATGTTCATGTACACGTTTTCGTTCAACCGCGGCCAGCTCGGGCTCGGCGCGGCGTCCTCGGTGATGATGCTCGCGACCGTGGTCGCGGTGCTGGTGCCGCTGATGTATATGGAATCGAGGAGCACCCGCAATGCAGCCTAAGATGACGATCAGCCGGGCAGTGATCTATGCGGCACTGATCCTGTTCGCGCTGTATTTCCTGTTCCCGATCTACGTGATGCTGTCGACGTCGTTCAAGGACCTCGACCAGCTGCGCACCGGCAACCTGCTGACGCCGCCCACCACGTGGACCGTCGAGCCGTGGGTGAAGGCCTGGAGCGGCGCCTGTACCGGCGTGCGCTGCGACGGGATGAAGCCGTTCTTCCTGAACTCGCTGCAGATGGTGATCCCGGCCGTGCTGATCTCGTCGCTGATCGGCGCGTTCAACGGCTACGTGCTCACGCACTGGCGCTTTCGCGGCGCGGACGCGCTGTTCACGATGATGCTGGTCGGCTGCTTCATTCCGTTCCAGGTGATCCTGCTGCCGATGGCGCGCCTGCAGGGGATGCTCGGCCTCGCCAACACGATTCCGGGCCTCGTGTTCGTGCACGTCGTGTACGGGATCGCGTTCACGACGATGTTCTTCCGCAACTTCTACGTGAGCGTGCCGGCCGAACTCGTGAAGGCCGCGCGCATCGACGGCGCGGGCTTCTTCACGATCTTCACGAAGATCCTGCTGCCGGTGTCGCTGCCGATCTTCATGGTGTGCCTGATCTGGCAATTCACGCAGATCTGGAACGACTTCCTGTTCGGGATCGTGTTCTCCGGCGTCGATTCGATGCCGATCACGGTCGCGCTGAACAACCTCGTCAACACGTCGACGGGCGTGAAGGAATACAACGTCGACATGGCCGGCGCGATCATCGCCGCGCTGCCGACGCTGCTCGTCTACATCGTCGCCGGCCGCTACTTCGTGCGCGGGCTGACGGCAGGCGCGGTGAAGGGGTAAGCGCGGCTTCATCCGATACGACGAACCGGCCGCGCAGGACGCGCGGCGCATCGAAACGAACCCGACGCGGCGCCCGAGCGCGCCGCGCGAGACGAGACAGAGGATTCACAGCATGGCAAGCCTTTCCATCCGTGACGTGTACAAGACCTACCCGAACGGGGTGCCGGTCCTGAAGGGTGTCGACATCGAGATCGAGGACGGACAGTTCCTGATCCTGGTCGGCGGCTCGGGCTGCGGGAAATCGACGCTGCTCAACATGATCGCCGGGCTCGAGACCGTCACGAGCGGCGAGATCTGCATCGACGGCAAGGTCGTCAACGACCTGTCGCCGAAGGATCGCGACATCGCGATGGTGTTCCAGTCGTACGCGCTGTATCCGTCGATGACGGTGCGCGAGAACATTTCGTTCGGGCTGAACATCCGCAAGGTGCCGAAGAGCGAGCAGCAGCAGATCGTCGACCGCGTGTCGGCGATGCTGCAGATCCAGCACCTGCTCGACCGCAAGCCGGGCCAGCTGTCGGGCGGCCAGCGGCAGCGCGTCGCGATGGGCCGCGCGCTCGCGCGCGATCCGTCGCTCTTCCTGTTCGACGAACCGCTGTCGAACCTCGACGCGAAGCTGCGCATCGAGATGCGCGCGGAAATCAAGCTGCTGCACCAGCGTCTCGGCACGACGATCGTCTACGTGACGCACGACCAGATCGAGGCGATGACGCTCGGCGACCGGATCGCGGTGATGAAGGACGGCGTGGTCCAGCAGTTCGGCGCGCCGCAGGAGATCTACGATTCGCCGTCGAACCTGTTCGTCGCGGGCTTCATCGGCGCGCCGCCGATGAACTTCATCAACGGCAAGCTGGTCGAGCAGGGCGGCGGAATCGCGCTCGAGATCGACACGGGCCTCGCGCGCAGCGCGCTGATCCTGCCGTTCGACGCGGCGAAGCTGAAGTCGCACGTTGGCCGCGAGGTGATCCTGGGCCTGCGTCCGGAACGCATCACCGACGCACGCAACGCGCACAACGGCGAGGCATCGAACCTGCAGCCGATCGACGTGCGCGTCGACGTGACCGAGCCGACCGGGCCGGACACGCACGTGTTCGCGCAGGTGAACGGCAAGCGGATCGTGAGCCGCGTGCATCCGGCCGCGAACCCGCAGCCGGGGCAGACGCAGTCGCTGCTGTTCGACGTGTCGAAGGCCGTGCTGTTCGATCCGGCATCGGAAGAGCGGATCGCGTGACGCGGCGCTTGCGTTGAACGAAACAGAAAGGGGCCGTATCGAACGGCCCCTTTTTTCGTTTCGGCGCTGCGGCTGACGCGTCCGCGGACGCGTCGGTCAATGCGGCAACCGCACGTCGAACTTGAACGTCGCGAGCCGCGCGACGAGGATGAAGCCGGTCGCGAGCAGCACGCTGTACACCGAGTCGAACTGCAGCCACACGAGCAGCAGGTAGAACCAGCAGCCGACGAACGCGCAGGTCGCGTACGGCCGCGAATCGCGCAGGATCAGCGGAATGTCGTTGCACAGCACGTCGCGGACGATCCCGCCGACCACACCGGTAATCACGCCCATCATCACCGCGATGAAGCGCGGCATCTCGGCGTCGAGCGCGATCGCCGTGCCCGAGATGCTGAAGATGCCGAGCCCGATCGCATCGGCGATCAGCAGCAGCCGTTCGGCCGACAGCCGCGACAGCATGCGCAGCACGAACGGCGCGAACAGCGCGAGCACGAAGATCGCGATCACGTAGTCGTCGTGCACGACCCAGTAGAACGGCCGGCGCTCGAGCAGGATGTCGCGCAGCGTGCCGCCGCCGAACGCGGTCGCGAGCGCGACGACGAACGTGCCGACCGAATCGAGACGGTTCTTGCGCGCCTCGATGAACCCCGAAATCGCGAAGGCCAGCGTGGCGATCGCCTCCAGTACCGCGATCGCGAGCGTCAGCCTAGGATGCGGCACGCGGCCCCCGGTCGGCCGGCGCCGCGTGCGGCTGCAGCAGCACGAGCACCGCGCCCGCGCCGCCGTCGTGGCCGCGCGCCTCGCAGAATGCGATTACTTCTTCCTTCTGCACGAGCCATGCGCGCACCTTGCCCTTCAGCACGGGTTCCTTGCCGATCGAGCCGAGCCCCTTGCCATGGATCACGCGCAGGCAGCGCAGCCCTTTCTTGCCGGCTTCGCGGATGAATTCGGCGAGCGCATCGCGCGCCTCGTCGCGCCGCATCCCGTGCAGATCGATCTGCGCCTGCACGATCCACGCACCGCTTCTCAGCTTGCGCACGACGTCGCGGCTGATGCCGGGGCGGTGGTAATACAGCGAGTCGTCGCTGTCGAGCAGTGTCTCGGGATCGAATTCGTCGGACAGCGTCGCGTTCAGCACGGCTTCCTCGTCGCGCTGCGTCTGTTTCGGCACCGGGTCGGGCGGCATGCGGCCGGACGACGCGCGCGGCGGCGCGTTCAGCGGCCGGATCGCGCCGATTTCGTTGCGGAACAGGTTCGCGTCGGCTTCCGCCTTGCGCTCGGCCTGCGCGGCTTCGATGCGCGCGCGTTCGCGACGATCGGCTTCGCCTTGCAGCGACTTGCGCAACGCGCCGAGGCCCGCGAGGCCCTGGCCGCGCAACGCGGCCGCATCGAGGGCGGGCGGCGGGGCCTCGGGCGCCGGGGTCACGGGACGGGCAGCGATCTTCCGCTTCGCGGGATCGCTCGGATGGGGCTGGTTCTTCGCCATGATTCGATAACAGGGCAGGCGCGTTTGGGCGCGCGGGCACAAAAAAGCCGCTGCGCGGCGGCAGCGGCTTTCCGGTCGAGCCCGCTTCGCGGCAGCGGACGCCATTGTAGCGCCCGCCGCGAAAAGGCTTCCGGCTTACTTCTTGTCGTGCAGGCTTTCGAGGTAGCGCTGCGCGTCGAGCGCGGCCATGCAGCCCGTGCCCGCGCTGGTGATCGCCTGGCGGTACACGTTGTCCTGCACGTCGCCCGCGGCGAACACGCCCGGCACGCTCGTCGACGTCGCATTGCCCTGCAGGCCGCTCTTCGTCAGGATGTAGCCGTCCTTCATCTCCAGCTGGCCCTGGAACAGGTCGGTGTTCGGCTTGTGGCCGATCGCGACGAACACGCCCTGCACCTGCAGGTCTTCCGTCGCGCCGGTCTTCACGTTCTTGATGCGCAGGCCCGTGACGCCCGACTCCTCGCCCGTCACCTCGTCGAGCACGTGATCCCACTTGATGTCGACGACGCCTTCCTTTTGCTTCTCCAGCAGGCGGTCGATCAGGATCGGCTCCGCGCGGAACTTGTCGCGGCGGTGGATCACGGTGACCTTCTTCGCGATGCCGGTGAGGTAAAGCGCTTCCTCGACGGCCGTATTGCCGCCGCCGATCACCGCGACTTCCTGGTTGCGATAGAAGAAGCCGTCGCAGGTCGCGCAGGCCGACACGCCCTTGCCCATGAACGCTTCCTCGGACGGCAGGCCGAGATACTGGGCGGACGCGCCGGTCGCGATGATCAGCGAATCGCACGTGTACTCGCCCGAGTCGCCGATCAGGCGGATCGGCTTTTCGTGCAGTTTCGCGGTGTGGATGTGGTCGAAGACGATTTCGGTGTTGAAGCGCTCGGCGTGCTCCTGGAAGCGCGCCATCAACTCCGGACCCTGCACGCCTTTCGCGTCGGCCGGCCAGTTTTCGACGTCGGTCGTGGTCATCAGCTGGCCGCCCTGCGCGATGCCGGTGATCAGCACCGGGGACAGGTTGGCGCGTGCCGCGTAGACGGCAGCCGTGTAGCCGGCGGGGCCGGAACCGAGAATCAGGACTTTGGCGTGTTTGGGCGTGGACATGTGCGAATCCGTAAAAGGCGGCCGCGGCGGGCGGGGTGGGGCTCGCCGTACGATCCGGGATTGACCGGGATGCCGTCATAGATGGGTATCAGACGCGCATTATAAAGGCCCCGTTGCTGCGCTGCCGAACGAGAGTTTCAATCGTGCCGATAGCGTTTCGCGGCGCCTCGCCCATACGGGGCCGCGGGCCGGACGGCAGGCGGCCGGGGTGGCGGCGCGTTGCCGCACGCGCGGACATCCGGCCGGCTTGCGGCCGTCGGCGGCGCCGGTTCGGCGCTCCGTCCCCGTGATGTAACCGTCATTTACACTTGGCGGCGCGGTGCAGCGTTTACAATAAGCGCGATCGAACGACAGGCGGGCGCACGGCCCGTCCTCTTTATACGGATTCATGGCAAAAGCTCCTTATTCCGCCCAGGCACAGGCGTTGCCGCACCGGATGTCGAAGCTCCTCACGGAGATCCGCTGGATTCTCCAGGTCGCGCTCTGCGCCTTTCTGGTGATGGCCCTGCTGAGCTACAGCCGGCGCGATCCGAGCTGGACGCACGCCGCCCAGGTCGATCACATCTCGAACTGGGCCGGCCGCGTCGGCGCGTGGACGGCCGACATCATCCTGCTGCTGTTCGGCCTGTCGGCCTACTGGCTGATCGTGCCGCTCGGGCGGCGCATCGCCGTCAACTACCGCCGCATCACGCGCCACGAGGCGATTCCCGACGAACCGGAGCGGCCGATCGGCTGGCTCACCGAAATCTTTGCGTTCGTGCTGGTCGTGCTCGCGTGCGACGGCATCGAGGCGCTGCGCATGTGGTCGCTGAAGGTGCAGTTGCCGCGTGCGCCGGGCGGCGTCGTCGGCGAAGCCGTCGCGGGCGCGATGTCGCATGCGTTCGGCTTCACGGGCGGCACGCTGTTGCTGCTGATCGCGCTCGCGATCGGCCTGTCGCTGTATTTCCGCTTCTCGTGGCTGTCGGTCGCCGAGCGCGTCGGCGGGGCGATCCTGTCCGCCGTCAACGTCGCGAAGCTGCGCCGCGAGGCCGAGCGCGACCGCAAGCTCGGCGAGGCCGCGGCGGTGCGCCGCGAAGGCAAGGTCGAAGAGGAGCGCGTGCGCATCGAGGATCACGAGCCGGTGACGATCGTGCCGCCGGTCGTCACGCCGGCGAAGTCGGAGCGCGTCGAGCGCGAGCGCCAGGTGCCGCTGTTTACCGACCTGCCGGGCGATTCGACGCTGCCGCCGGTGTCGCTGCTCGACCCCGCGCCGAAGACGCAGGAAGCGATTTCCGCCGATACGCTCGAATTCACGTCGCGCCTGATCGAGAAGAAGCTGAAGGACTTCGGCGTCGAGGCGAGCGTCGTCGCCGCGTATCCGGGCCCGGTCGTCACGCGCTACGAGATCGAGCCGGCCACCGGCGTGAAGGGCAGCCAGATCGTCAACCTCGCGAAGGATCTCGCGCGTTCGCTGTCGCTCGTGTCGATCCGCGTCGTCGAGACGATTCCCGGCAAGAACTACATGGCGCTCGAGCTGCCGAACCAGCGCCGCCAGACGGTGCACCTGTCCGAGATCATCGGCTCCGAGGTGTATGCGGCCGCGTCGTCGGCGCTGACGCTGAGCCTCGGCAAGGACATCGGCGGCAAGCCGGTGTGCGCGGATCTCGCGAAGATGCCGCACCTGCTGGTGGCCGGTACGACCGGCTCGGGCAAGTCGGTCGGGATCAACGCGATGATCCTGTCGCTGTTGTACAAGGCGACCGCCGAGCAGGTGCGCCTGATCCTGATCGATCCGAAGATGCTCGAAATGAGCGTCTACGAAGGCATTCCGCACCTGCTGTGCCCGGTCGTCACCGACATGCGCCAGGCCGGCCATGCGCTGAACTGGACCGTCGCGGAGATGGAGCGCCGCTACAAGCTGATGAGCAAGCTCGGCGTGCGCAACCTCGCGGGCTACAACAACAAGATCGACGACGCGGCGAAGCGCGAGGAGAAGATCCCGAACCCGTTCAGCCTGACGCCGGAAGATCCCGAGCCGCTCGGCCGCCTGCCGAACATCGTCGTCGTGATCGACGAGCTGGCCGACCTGATGATGGTCGTCGGCAAGAAGGTCGAGGAACTGATCGCGCGGATCGCGCAGAAGGCACGTGCGGCCGGCATCCACCTGATCCTCGCGACGCAGCGTCCGTCGGTCGACGTGATTACCGGCCTGATCAAGGCGAACGTGCCGACGCGGATCGCGTTCCAGGTGTCGTCGAAGATCGACTCGCGCACGATTCTCGACCAGATGGGCGCCGAATCGCTGCTCGGGATGGGCGACATGCTGTACCTGCCGCCGGGCACCGGGCTGCCGGTGCGCGTGCATGGCGCGTTCGTCGCCGACGACGAAGTGCATCGCGTCGTCGAGAAGCTCAAGGAGCAGGGCGAGCCGAACTACGTCGAGGGCCTGCTCGAAGGCGGCACCGCCGACGGCGACGAGGGCTCGGCTGGCGCGGGAACCGGCGAAGGCGGCGGCGAGTCTGATCCGCTGTACGACCAGGCGGTCGAGATCGTCATCAAGAACCGCCGCGCGTCGATCTCGCTCGTGCAGCGTCACCTGCGGATCGGCTACAACCGCGCGGCGCGGCTGCTCGAGCAGATGGAGCAGTCGGGGCTCGTGTCGGCGATGTCGTCGAGCGGCAACCGCGAAATTCTTGTGCCGGCGCGCGACGCGGAATGAGTCCGCGGCGCCCGCAGCGCCGGCCACCCAGGGAGAAAACCGCAATATGCAGCAACTTTCGTTCGTCCCTTCCCTTCGTTCGACGCGGCGCTGGCTCGGCGCGGCGCTCGCCGGCGCATCGCTGATGCTCGCGGCGACGCACGCGTTCGCGGGCGGCACCGAGCAACTGAAGGCCTTCGTGTCGCAGGTGCGTTCGGCGAAGGGCGATTTCACGCAGCAGATCGTCAAGGCGCCGGCCAAGGGCGCGAGCGCCGCGCAGGCCGCGCCGAAGCCCACCGACAATTCGAGCGGCACGTTCGTGTTCGCGCGTCCGGGCAAGTTCATCTGGACGTACCAGAAGCCGTACCAGCAGGTGCTGCAGGCCGACGGCGACAAGCTCTACGTGTACGACCGCGACCTGAACCAAGTCACCGAGCGCAAGCTGAACGGCGCGCTGGGCGCGAGCCCCGCCGCGATCCTGTTCGGCAGCAACGATCTCGACAAGAACTACACGCTGCGCGATGCCGGCGAGAAGGGCGGCATCGAGTGGCTCGAGATGCTGCCGAAGGCGCAGGACACGCAGTTCCAGCGGATCGGCATCGGCTTCCGCAACGGCACGCTCGCCGCGATGGAGCTGCACGACGTGTTCGGCAACGTCACGCTCTTGACCTTCACGAACATCCAGACGAACCCGGCGCTGAAGGGCGATACGTTCAAGTTCGTCGTGCCGAAGGGCGCGGACGTGATCAACGGCTGACCGGCGCCGCGCGCCGTTCTCCTGCAACGGGCCTGCCGGCGACGGCAGGCCCGTGTCGTTTCCGGGCGCGGGTAACAGGCGTGGGCACCCCCGGGCCCGGCGGCGCGCTCGCGCGGCTGTCATAATGTCGGGTCCGGCGGCCGGTTCGGCCGCTATCGTTTGATGTGGAGCGAGGGTTCATGTCCGACCTGTTTCAAGTCGAGCCGCGCCGCCCGCTCGCCGAGGCGCTGCGGCCCAAAACGCTCGCCGAGGTGATCGGCCAGACGCATTTGCTGGGCGAAGGCAAGCCGCTGCGGCTCGCGTTCGAATCGGGCAAGCCGCATTCGATGATCCTGTGGGGGCCACCCGGCGTCGGCAAGACGACGCTCGCACGGCTCACCGCGCTCGCGTTCGACTGCGAGTTCATCGCGCTGTCCGCGGTGCTCGGCGGCGTGAAGGACATCCGCGAGTCGATGGAGCAGGCGAAGGACACGCTGAACCGCACCGGTCGCCACACGATCCTGTTCGTCGACGAGATCCACCGGTTCAACAAGGGGCAGCAGGACGCGCTGCTGCCGTTCGTCGAGTCGGGTCTCGTCACCTTCATCGGCGCGACGACCGAAAACCCGAGTTTCGAAGTCAATTCGGCGTTGCTGTCGCGCGCGCAGGTGTACGTGCTGAAATCGTTGAACGACGACGAGATGCGTCAGTTGCTCAAGCGCGCGCAGGAAATCGCGCTCGACGGCCTCGCGTTCGACGACAAGGCGATCGACACGCTGGTCGGCTACGCGGACGGCGACGCGCGCCGCTTCCTGAACCTGCTCGAACAGGCGCAGACGGCGGCGACGTCGGCCGGGGTCGCGACGATCGATGCCGATTTCGTCAGCAGCGCGATGACGCTGAACGCGCGGCGCTTCGACAAGGGCGGCGACAACTTCTACGACCAGATTTCGGCGCTGCACAAGTCGGTCCGCGGCTCGAGCCCGGACGGCGCGCTGTACTGGTTCTGCCGGATGATCGACGGCGGCGCGGATCCGAAGTATCTCGCGCGGCGCATCGTGCGGATGGCGTGGGAAGACATCGGGCTGGCCGACCCGCGCGCGTTGCAGGTGGCGAACGACGCGGCCGAGACCTACGAACGGCTCGGCTCGCCGGAAGGCGAACTTGCGCTCGGGCAGGCCGTGATCTATCTCGCGTGCGCGGCGAAGAGCAACGCCGGCTACAACGCGTTCAACCAGGCGATGGCGTTCGTGAAGCAGGACAAGTCGCGCGAGGTGCCCGTGCACCTGCGCAATGCGCCGACCAAGCTGATGAAGGAACTCGGCTACGGCCACGCGTATCGTTACGCGCACGACGAGCCGAATGCGTACGCGGCCGGCGAGACGTACCTGCCGGACGGGATGCGCGAGCCGCGCTGGTATCAGCCGGTGCCGCGCGGGCTCGAATCGAAGATCGCCGAGAAGCTCGCCTGGCTGCGCGAGCTCGATCGCGAAGCCGGCAAGAAGGACTGACGAGGCCGCGCGGGCCGGTTCGGCCTGCGCCTCGCGGACGCGTCAGCGCTTGCGGCCCGGCTGCTGCTTCCAGTATTCGAACGGTTCTTCGTGGCATTCGATGTCGAGTTCGGCGATCCGCGCGTGCAGGCGCTCCTGCGCGTCGGCGATCGCGAGGTTGTAGATCGCCGGCGCGATTTCCTGGACGAAGAAATGCAGCAGCGCGCCGGCCTGGATGTTGCCGATCGGCTCGTCCATGTTCTCTGTGAAATAACGTTGCAGCGACGCGATCGCACGGTCGCGTACATCCTTGTCGAGTTCGATGGTCATCGGATTCCCTGGCGTGCTGTGATACGGAGCCGGCGCGCCGCCTGAATCGGTTGGCGCCAGCCGGCGCGGGCGGTTTGCGATCCGCCATGGCGCGTCGCGCGGCAATTCGCCGGCCGCCGACGCGCAGACCGGCAATGCGATACTGCCATGCTCGCTCCATTTGCGGCATTGTCCGTCCGGACGGTGCCGTGGCGGCCGCGCGGTGCGTTAGAATTCCCGTCTTACACAACGATTTTCCAAGTCCTCCCATGCTCGACATCCAGTTGCTGCGCAAAGACCTCGACGGCGTCGCCAAGCGCCTCGCCGATCGCGGCTACACCCTCGACGTCGCCGCGTTCTCCGCACTCGAAGCGGAACGCCGCGCGATCCAGACCCACACCGAAGAGCTCCAGGCGCGCCGCAACAGCCTGTCGAAGCAGATCGGCGCGATGAAGGGGAAGGGCGAGGACACGTCGGCCGTGATGGCCGAAGTCAGCGGGATCGGCGACGACATGAAGGCGTCGGAAGCCAAGCTCGGCGAGATCCAGGCGCGCCTGTCCGACCTGATGCTGGGCATGCCGAACGTCGCGCACGAAAGCGTGCCGGTCGGCAAGGACGAGGCCGACAACGTCGAGGTGCGCCGCTGGGGCACGCCGCGCCAGTTCGACTTCGAGGTGAAGGATCACGTCGACGTCGGCACGCCGCTCGGCCTCGATTTCGAGACGGGCGCGAAGCTCGCCGGTGCGCGCTTCACGATGCTGCGCGGCCCGATCGCGCGCCTGCACCGCGCCCTCGCGCAGTTCATGATCGACACGCACACGCAGCAGCACGGCTATACCGAAACGTACACGCCGTACATCGTGAACCCGGAGATCCTGTACGGCACGGGCCAGTTGCCGAAGTTCGCGGACGACATGTTCCGCGTCGAGAAGGGCGGCGCGGAAAACACGGTCACGCAATACCTGATCTCCACGTCCGAGATTTCGCTGACGAACACCGTGCGCGAGTCGATCGTCGACGGCGCCGCGCTGCCGATCAAGCTCACCGCGCATTCCCCGTGCTTCCGCTCGGAAGCCGGTTCGTACGGCCGCGATACGCGCGGGATGATCCGTCAGCACCAGTTCGACAAGGTCGAGATGGTGCAGGTCGTCGCGCCGGAAACGTCGTACGCGGCGCTCGACGAGATGGTCGGCCACGCGGAAGCGATCCTGCAGAAGCTCGGCCTGCCGTACCGCGTGATCACGCTGTGCACGGGCGACATGGGCTTCTCGGCCGCGAAGACGTTCGACCTCGAGGTGTGGCTGCCCGCGCAGAACACCTATCGCGAGATCTCGAGCTGCTCGAACACCGAGGCGTTCCAGGCGCGCCGGATGCAGGCGCGCTTCCGCAACGCGCAGGGCAAGCCGGAGCTCGTGCATACGCTGAACGGTTCGGGTCTGGCGGTCGGCCGCACGCTCGTCGCGGTGCTGGAGAATTACCAGAACGCGGACGGCTCGGTCACGGTGCCGGAAGTACTGCGTCCGTACATGGGCGGCATGGAGCGGATCGACGCGCCGGCACAGACGTCGTAACGCGGGTCTTTCGAAGCCCTCGCAAAAAAATTTGCAGAAAGGGCTTGTCAGCCGCGAAGTGATCGTCTTATAATCTTTTTCTCGCGGAAACGACCAGCCGCGAAATGCAGTAAGGAAGGAGAGGTGGCAGAGTGGTCGAATGTACCTGACTCGAAATCAGGCGTACGGTTTCCCCGTACCGTGGGTTCGAATCCCACCCTCTCCGCCAAAATACGAAGCCCCTTGATCCGGCAGGATCAAGGGGTTTTTCGTTTTGGGCCGGCGGCGCGCCCGGATCGGGTCGCATCTTCGATGCAGCCCGGCTGCATGATGAACACCATCGCCCCGTGACGAACCGGTCGTCGGAAGTCCTGACAGTCGTTGCATGGCTGCCGCACCGCGCACGCGTGCAAAACCGGCAGCCGGTGCGCCCACCAGTTTCTACGCAGCCCTCACAGAACCATCACGCCGCCGCCGGATACTGCGCCAGCACCCTGTCGCGGATCGACGGCTTGATGTTCGACTGCGCCATGTCGCCGCGATAGTGGGCGACGACGCGCGGGTTCATCACGCGATACCAGAGCGGCGGCACGTACGCGAACAGGATCATCGTCGCGTAGCCGGCCGGCAATTGCGGCGCATCGTCGAAGTGGCGCAGCGCCTGGTACGAGCGCGTCGGATTCGCGTGATGGTCGGCGTGTCGCTGCAACTGGTACAGGAACAGGTTCGTGACGACGTGATTGCTGTTCCACGAATGCTGCGGCGTGCAGCGTTCGTAGCGGCCGCTCGGCAGCTTGCGACGGCCCAGCCCGTAGTGCTCGACGTAGTTCACGACTTCGAGCAGCGACGCGCCGTAGACGGCCTGGATCACGAGGAACGGAATCACGACCTTGCCGGCCATCGCGATCGCGATGCCCCACACGACGGCGGTCATCGCCCACGCGTGCAGCACTTCGTTGCGCCAGGTCCACGGCGACTGTCCGAGCCGTTCGAGGCGCGCCTTTTCGAGCCGCCACGCCGAGCGGATGCTGCCGGTCACCGTGCGCGGCAGGAACGCCCAGAACGACTCGCCGTAGCGCGCGCTCGCCGGATCCTCGGCCGTCGCGACGCGCACGTGATGGCCGCGGTTGTGCTCGACGTAGAAGTGGCCGTACGCGACCGGCGCGAGCGTGATCTTCGCGAGCCAGCGTTCGAAGCGGTCGGTCTTGTGCCCGAGTTCGTGCGCGGTATTGATCGAGATCCCGGTCGCGGCGCCGAGCGACAGCGCGAAGCCGACATAGTCGTACCACGCGAGCGCATGCGTGCCGACGATCCACACGCACATGAAGAACGCGACGTATTCGACGAAGGTCGCGAGATAGACGATGTACCGGTAATAGCGCTCGCGTTCGAGATGCGGCACGACGGCCTCGGGCGGATTGTCGCGATCGTCGCCGATCAGCGTGTCGAGGATCGGGATCACACCGAACGCGAACAGCGGGCCGAACCACCAGAACACATGCAGGCCCGTCGACAGCGCGAGCTGTGCAGCGAGGATCGGCAGCGTGATCGTCAGCGCGCCGAGCAGCCACAGGTAACGCTTGCCATCCGACCAGCCCGAAGCCGATTCGTCGGTCATTGCCATTGTCTCCCTCCAGTCGGCCGGCCCGCGGGCGGCCGCATGCAAGATTGTTCGAATCCTCGTGGTCCGCGACGTGCGCGGCGGCCTCCGGATCGTCGCCCGGTTCTGCCTGTTATACGACCGGTGCGCGCGCTTGCCAAACGCCGGCGCTAGGCGCGGCGCTCCAAACGGCGCGGTGCGCGCACCGCGCGCCGGGAAGGGCCGACACGCGCCGATTGAAACATACAGGCGAGGGCGGATCGACCCGCACGGAGCGTCGCGTTCGTCGGATGAATGGCCCGGCGCGCGGCGAGCGCATGCCGGGTGATGGGGCTGCAACAAATGTTGCGTCGCAATAAAGACGGTGACGAAGGATTGGCACAGCGTGTTTTTCGTTTGCTTATATTACGCAGCATTACGGCCACCGCGCGGCCATTCAGCGCGACTTGAAACCGGGTGGCCATGCATGGCAAGGAGAACGAGGCGATGCGCCAAGCGAGGGCGGCACGTTCACCGTCCGACCGCCTGCGTCGATGCACCGATGCTGCACCTGCACACCGATCGGCGCGTGTCGTCGCTGATGACACCTGCTGCCTTTCGATCCGCGCCGCCATTTGAAAATTACGATTTGACTCATGCCCCGCTTTCGGTTGAAGCTAATAGCTTGCTGTCCGAAGGGGGCTGTGCCTGCATGAGTTCGACCTTGACCGTTCGTCGTATCGCTGCCGATCAGGGCGGCGTGTATCGCGAACTCCGCGCTGCATCGCTGCGTGAGCCCTACGCGCCCGGCGAAGCGCCGGAGGCCGAATTGCTGACCGTCGAAGCGGACGCAGCGTCGGCGATCGCCGCGCAGCGCGCCGTGTCCGACGAGTCGACGACTTTCCTGCTGTACACCGAAGGCCATCCGGCCGGCATGATCGGCGCGTATTTCGATAACACGCCCGATCGGCGCGCGTTCGTCAGCGAATTGTGGGTCGCGCACGCGGTGCGTCACCTGCGCGGCGGCGTGCTGCTGCTGGAGACGGCCACCGCGTGGCTCGCCGAGCGCGGCGCCACCGACGTCTACGCATGGATCGCCGATGCGAACCGCAACGCGATCCGCTTCTACGAGCGCGCGGGTTTCGGCAACACCGGCGAACATGCGCCGATCGCCCGGATGCCCGGCGCGATGAAATCGCTGTTCGTATCGCAGGTGAAGCACTGACGCGACGGCGAAACGCCAGCCGCCCGGCGCGATGACAGCCCGGTCGCCCGCCTGCCTGCCCCCTGCCGGTCGCGCGTCCGCCCGGGCCGCCGCGACCCCGAGTCCCAAAAATAATGGCTGCACGCGTGGACGCCTGTAAAATACGCAAAAATTTTTTGCAGAGTGTCCATGTCGCTTAAAAAATCGCCATTCTTCGAGCTGCGCAGCGGATCGGTCGATACGTTGCTGTTCACCGTGAAGACGACCGATCTCGATGCGTTGCGTACCGAACTGGTCAAGCGCTTCGAAGCGACTCCCGAGTTTTTCGCCGACGATGTCGTCGCGATCGACGTCCGCCGCCTGGCTGACGGCGAACGCGTCGCGCTCGCGGACATCCGCCAGATGCTGAACGACGTGCGGATGCGTCCGGTGGGCGTCGTCGCACTGGCAACGCAGGGCTGGGCGGGGGAAGCCGGCCTGCCGTTGCTGGAGGCGCGCGATCGCCGCGCGCCGGCCGCGAAACCTGCGGACGAAGCGGAACCGGCGGCTGTGCCAGCCGTCGAGGCCGCCGCCGCTCCGGCAGCCGCAGCGGCGCCCGAACAGTCGTCGGACCCCGCGCCGACGCTCTTGCAGGCCGGTGGCCAGACGCTGGTGATCGATCGGCCGTTGCGTTCGGGGCAGCAGATTTACGCGAAAGGAGACCTCGTGGTGCTCGCGCCGGTCAGTCACGGCGCGGAAATCATCGCGGAAGGCAATATCCACATCTACGCGCCGTTGCGCGGCCGCGCCCTCGCGGGCGTGCACGGCAATCACGACGCGCGCATTTTTTGCACGTGTCTCGAACCGGAACTGATTTCGATCGCGGGTATCTATCGAACGACCGAGAACCCGCTGCCCGCCGACGTACTGGGCAAATCGGTGCAGATCCGGCTCGAAGAGGAAAAACTGATGATCGAACCGCTGCGCCTGACGTGATTCACGCGGTGCGCTCCGGATCGGTCGGCTCTCATTGACGAACACAGGGTATTGGGTAAATGGCAAAAATCATCGTGGTGACCTCGGGCAAGGGCGGCGTGGGCAAGACGACGACGAGCGCGAGCTTCGCGTCGGGTCTCGCGCTGCGCGGCCACAAGACGGCCGTGATCGACTTCGACGTCGGCCTGCGCAACCTCGATCTCATCATGGGCTGCGAGCGTCGCGTCGTGTATGACCTCGTGAACGTGATCCAGGGCGAAGCGAACCTGAACCAGGCGCTGATCAAGGACAAGAAGTGCGAGAACCTGTTCATCCTGCCGGCGTCGCAGACGCGCGACAAGGATGCGCTGACGCGCGACGGCGTCGAGAAGGTGCTGAACGACCTCGTCGCGATGGATTTCGAATACATCGTCTGCGATTCGCCGGCCGGTATCGAGGCCGGCGCGCTGCACGCGATGTACTTCGCCGATGAAGCGCTGATCGTCACGAACCCGGAAGTGTCGTCGGTGCGCGACTCGGACCGCATTCTCGGCATCCTGTCGTCGAAGACGAAACGCGCGACGGAAGGCAAGGAGCCGATCAAGGAACACCTGCTGATCACGCGTTACAGCCCGAAGCGCGTGAGCGAAGGCGAGATGCTGTCGCTCGAGGACATCAGCGAGATCCTGCGCATCAAGCTGATCGGCGTGGTGCCCGAGTCGGAAGCCGTGCTGCACGCGTCGAACCAGGGTCTGCCGGCCGTGCATATCGACGGCACCGACGTCGCGGAAGCGTACAAGGACGTCGTCTCGCGCTTCCTCGGCGAGGACAAGCCGCTGCGCTTCACCGATTACCAGAAGCCGGGCCTGCTGCAGCGCCTCTTCGGCAGCAAGTAACGGAGGCCGCCCATGTCCATCCTTTCGTTTCTCCTCGGCGAGAAGAAGAAGTCCGCATCGGTCGCGAAGGAGCGCCTGCAGCTCATCATCGCGCACGAGCGGGTCGGCGGCCGGCCGCCGGCCGATTACCTGCCGGCGCTGCAGAAAGAGCTGGTCGCGGTCATCTCGAAGTACGTCCATATTTCGAACGATGACATCCGCGTGAGCCTCGAGCGCCAGGACGATCTCGAAGTCCTCGAAGTGAAGATCGAGATCCCGCAAGCCTGACGCTTGGCGCGTGTCCCTCCGCACGGCGGCGTCCGCCGCCGTGCGCGTCTTACGCCCTGTTGCACTTTCGGGCACGCCGTAACACGGCGCCTGTCGGCCGTAATCGACCTTCCCGCATTGAACGAATACGCTCGCGTGACTTGTTCAACCAGGAGGTTCCGATGGCTGTCCCTACCGTTTCCCGTCGTATCGTTTCGCTCGCGCTGTTTGCCGCGGGCCTGTCGGCCGTCGTCGCCCCGTTTGCCGCGCAGGCCGACGAGATTCTCGTCGGCACGCCCGTGGTCGCGCCGCAGGGCCGCATGGTGATCGCGGAGCCGGTCGCCGTGCGCACCGAGGAAATCGTCGTCGTCGCGCCGAATGCGCCGCCGCCCGTGCGCTACGAGGTCGTACCGGCCATGCGCGTGGGCTATGTGTGGGAGCGCGGACACTGGCGCTGGGATCATGGCCGCTACGTGTGGATCGGCGGCCACTGGGAAACCGAGCGCGTCGGCATGCAATGGGTGCCGGGGCATTGGGACCAGCGCGGTCCGAACTGGTTCTGGACGCGTGGCCACTGGGCCTGATGGAGGCGCGCGATGAAAAGAACCGCAATTGCCATCGCGCTCGTCGCGATCACGCTGGCCGGGTGCATCGTCGTGCCGGCGCGGCCGGTCTACTACCGGCCGGCGCCCGTCGTGATCTATTGAGCGTCGCGCGGGCCGTGCTGTTGCGCCGGACCGTTCGCGTCGGTCGCAGCCGGTCCGGCATCGTGCGGCGCCGGCGCATGCGCGGCGCTGTCGGCTGCCGCAGCGGCGGCCGGCTCGCTGCCATCTTCGTCGCGCAGCGTGTCGAGCGGATCGGCGGGGGCCGCGTTCGCGTCCTGGGGTTCGGTCACATCGGTCACGTTGCTCGCAGCGGACGCAGCGGTTGCCGCGGCCGGTGCGGCGGCCGCGACGGGCGGCGCGAGATAGCGCTGCGCGAGCGTTTCGTAGAGCGGCGGCGCGAAAAAGCGCGAGACGCGGCTCGATACCAGTGCGGTCGCCATCAGCGAAATCACCAGCGCATGACCGTTGATCATTTCCATCACGATCACGAACGACGTGATCGGCGACTGCGTGACGGCGGCCAGATAGCCGACCATCGCGAGCGCGATCAGCATCGGCAGGCTCATGTTGGTGAACACCGCATGCAGCAGATTGCCGAAGCCGGCGCCGATCGACAGCGACGGCGCGAAGATCCCGCCCGGGATGCCCGGCAGATACGACGCGACCATCGACACCATCTTCAGGAACGGATAGAACACCGACAGCTGCTGGCTGCCGTCGAGCAGGCCGCGCGCTTCGGCGTAGCCGCTGCCGAACGTCGTGCCGCCGGACACGAGCCCCACGACGGCGATCGCGAAGCCGCACAGCGCGGCGAACGTGACCGGCCGCTCGCGATACAGGCCCAGCAGTTGCCCGGGCAGCCAACGCCCCGTGTTGAGCAGCAGCCAGCAGAACAGGCCGCCCGCGATGCCCGTCACGATCGCGGTGACCAGCACCGCGACCGCCAGCAGTTTCGGGAAATGGAGGCCCGTGTCGATCGTGCCGAAATACGTGTAGTTGCCGTTCAGGCCGAGCGCGACCACGCCGGCGAGGATGATCGCGGTGATCAATACGCCGCTGGCGCGCGCGGAGAAGCTGCGGGTCAGCTCCTCGATCGCGAACACGATGCCGGCGAGCGGCGTATTGAATGCGGCCGACAGCCCGGCCGCCGCGCCGGCCAGCACCAGCTGGCGTTCGATCTGCGCGTTCGAGCGCGGGTAGAAGCGCCGCAGGTTGAACATCAGCGCCGCGCCGACCTGTACCGTCGGCCCCTCGCGACCGATCGTGAAGCCGCCGAGGATGCCGAGGAACGAGATCAGTACCTTGCCGAACAGGATGCGCAGCGTCAGCAGCCGGGCGCCGAATGCGCTCGGGCGCGCATGCAGCGTCGCGATCACCTGCGGGATGCCGCTGCCCTCGGCGCCGCGGAAGAAACGGCGCGTGACCCACACCGACATCGCGGCGATCGCCGGCGTCAACAGCAGCGGCAGCCAGACGGCGTGATCGCGCATCGCGCGGAAAGTCTCGTAGCCCCAGTCGATCAACCGGGCGTACAGTACGGCGGCGAGGCCGACGACGATCGCGCCGAGCCAGAAAACACCATATTGGCGCCAGATTCGCAGCGAGCGGCGGGTGAGGGCGGGGAACAGCGAAGGAAGGGCGGGGCGCGGCATTGGCTCGGGCCGGAGGCAAAGAATGAATTATAAAAAGAACCGGATGCCAGCGGGGACGACAAACGCCCGCAAGGCGCGACAAAAATTCACAAAAGAGATGCAATTTGTTGCAAATGTAATGTTGACGTAATGTATGCGCACCGCAACCGTCGTTAGCATGCCGAATGGCCAGTCAGGAATACCCGCACATCGTGAAACGCATTCTTATCGTAAAAGTGACGTCGCTCGGCGACGTCGTCGAGACGCTGCCCGTCGTCGCCGACCTGCATCGCGCCTTTCCCGGCGTGTCGGTCGACTGGGCCGTGGACGAATCGTGTGCGGAGATCGTGCGCTGGCATCCGGGAGTGAGCACCGTCCTGTGCGCGCCGCTGCGCCGCTTCAAGAAAATGCGCAACGCCGGCGACCTGAAGGCGATCTCGGCCTCGATCGGTGCGCTGCGTGCGCACCGCTACGACGCGGTCATCGATCTGCACGGCGTCTACAAGAGCGCGATCATTGCGGCGCTGGCGCGCGCCGGGCGCCGCGTCGGTTACCGGACCCCGGATCTTGGCGAGACAGGGGCGCGTTTCGCGTATTCGCATCGTTTTGGCCCGAAGCCTGCATGCGATGCGTGGCACGGCATGCGCATCAGCGCGGGCGAAGCGCTCGGCTATGCGCCCGAGGGTATCGCCTCGTACGGGATCGAACCGCCCGACGTCACGTTGCCGCCCGCAGTTACCGAGGGTGCGCCGTTCATGCTGCTGTTCCACGCGACGTCGAATTCCGACAAGAAATGGCCGACCGGCCATTGGGTTGAACTGGCTACCCGGATGATGGCGCGCGGCTTGCGCGTGCTGCTGCCATGGGGCTCGTCGTCCGAGCATCGCGACGCGCAGGAGATCGCGATGCAGGCGCCTGGCGCGGTCGTGCTGCCGGCCATGTCGCTGGGCGAACTCGCCGCGACGATGAGCCGGGCGGCGCTGGTCATCGGTGTTGATACGGGGATGGTGCATCTGTCGCACGCGCTGCGGCGTCCGACGGTGATGATTTTCGTGGCCACCTCGCGCGCCCACTTCGGCATCGGCGGCGCACCGCACGCGCTGTCGATCGGTGAGTCCGGCGCCGCGCCGAGCGTGGACGACGCGATGAAGGCAATCGATACCGTGGGACCGGTCTACGACGTGTTGCCGGTGCGGGCGGTAGCCTGACGGCTGCCGGGCGGAGTTACGCCAGCAGCGCCTCGACCGTGACGACGGCGGCGATCGCCGCGAGATTCGCCAGCAGCGCCTCGAACACGAGGCCGCGCCAGGTCTTTGGCCGGAACCGCAGCGCGAGCAGCAACGCGCCACCCAGCGCGAGCGCGAGGATCAGGACGAGGTCGGCATTGGCGAGGCGGATATTCATCGCGGCGGCTCCTTGTCGGGGCGGGACCGGGCGCGCGACGACGCGCCCAGGATCGAGTATAGGCATCGCCCGCCGCCCTGCAACCCGGGTCGCCCCGGAGGGTCAGACGAGCGATGCGTCGCGCGTTTCGCGCATCAGCAGTACGCCGATCAGGCTGATCGCCGCCGCGACCGACACGTAACCGCCGACCCACGACAGGCCGCCGCGCGCAGCCAGCAGTTGCGCGATATACGGTGCAATCGACGCGCCGAGAATCCCGCCGAGGTTGTACGCGACGCCCGCGCCCGTATAGCGGACGTTGGTCGGGAACAGTTCCGGCAGCAGCGCGCCCATCGGTGCGAACGTCACGCCCATCAGGAACAGCTCGATCGTCAGGAACAGCGCGACGAGTGGCATCGACCCGCTGCCGAGCAGCGGCTCCATCGCGAACCCCGACAGCAGCGCGGCGATCGCGCCGACGACCAGCACCGGCTTGCGGCCGAAGCGGTCCGACGCCCATGCGGACAGCGGCGTCGCGAGCCCCATGAAGACGACCGCGAAACACAGCAGGCCGAGGAAGCTCTGGCGCGGAATATGCAGCGCCGACACGCCGTACGACAGCGAGAACACCGTCGAGATGTAGAACAGCGTGTAGCAGACGACCATCGCGAGCGCACCGAGCAGCGTCGGCTGCCAGTGCTGCGTGACGAGCGTCGCGACCGGCACGCGCACGCGCTCGTTGCGCTCGAGGGCCGCCTGGAACGCGGGCGTTTCGGTGATCTTGAGCCGCACGTACAGCCCGAGCGCGACGAGCACCGCGCTGACGAGGAACGGAATGCGCCAGCCCCAGCTGCGGAACTGCTCGTCGGACAGCGACAGCGCGAGCGCGAAGAACAGGCCGTTCGACATCAGGAAGCCGACCGACGGCCCCAGTTGCGGGAACATCCCGAACCAGCCGCGCTTGCCCTGCGGCGCATGCTCGGTCGCGAGCAGCGCCGCGCCGCCCCATTCGCCGCCCAGGCCGATCCCCTGACCGAAGCGCAGCACGCACAGCAGCACCGGCGCTAGCGCGCCGATCGCATCGTAGCCGGGCACGAAGCCGATCGCGGTGGTGGACACGCCCATCACGAGCAGCGAGGCGACGAGCGTCGACTTGCGGCCGATACGGTCGCCGAAGTGCCCGAACAGGAACGAGCCGATCGGGCGTGCGATGAACGCGATGCCGAACGTGACGAATGCGGACAGCGCCTGCGCCGTCGCGGAGCCGTGCGGGAAGAACACGGGGCCGATGACGAGTGCGGCGGCCGTCGCGTACACGTAGAAGTCGTAGAACTCGATCGCGGTGCCGATGAAGCTCGCGAACACGATGCGCCGGTGGCTGACGGCGCCGGCCGAACCGGTTGCGTGTGCAACGGCCGGGGGGGATGCGGACATGGATGTCTCCGTTTTGTCGTTGGGGCGGTCGGCTGAGCGTGCGCTCGGGCAGGCGACGGCCTGCCGGGTGCAGCCGAGCAGAGGATGATGCGGATGACGCGGTGGCGGCGTGGACGCGCGCCGTGGCGCGGACGTCACCCGCCGGTCGACGATGGAGACGGGTACGTCGCCGCCGCCCGGTGCCGGCGTGGTCGGCTCGCTTGCCGGGTGGGGCGCGCGAACGCACGCGCGGCGTGATGGCCGCGCGAGTGCGGAAAATTATAGCCAGCGCCGCCGCTCACCGGCAATCGGGCTGCGGCGGCGCGTCAATCGATCGATTGCGCCTGCGCGGAGGCGGTGCTTTGCAGCTGGAAGTGGCCGTCGTCGTTGAAGAGCCAGCCTTCCATCAGTTCGAGCCGGCCGTTGCCGTCGAGCAGCCGCGACGGCGGGGCCGGCAGCGGTGCCGAGCGGCGCAGCGACGCGAGCGCGAGCGCTTCCGCTTCGCTGTCGCCGTTGCTGCGGTAGACGGATGCGTTCACCACGCGGCCGCTGCCATCGACGGTGAAGGCGACGACGACGAGCGAACGCAGCATCGCCTGCGGTGTGCCGTGCAGCATGCCGGACGGATTGCGTTCGGCGACACGATGGGCAACCTCGACGCGATACTGGTCGAGGCTGCCGCTGCGGGTGACCGACGGAATCGTCAGGACCGAGCGTAGCGACGAGGGCGGCGTGATCGTGCACGCGGCAAGCAGCGCGACGACGGCCAGCGTCGCAACACGAAGCCGCGCGACGCGCGGACGGAGAAGGGGGCGCATGAGGTGATGGCCAGGAGGGACGATAAAAAAATGATAGGCGTACCGGCGCGCGGCGATATGGGGAGAAACGCATAACGCGCGGGACCGGTCGCTGCTATTGCTGATGATGACGGCCGGGTGCCGCGTCGTACCTTGCACATCGCGATGTGACGCGACAGGTGACAGCGTGCGCGGTGGACGCGCCTGTTGGAAGATTGAAAGCGATGGCGTGCAGCGTTCGTCCGGCCGGGCGACGCGGTCATCTGATGCGGCAACCTCGGCTTGCCGCGCGCACGCTGGCAAGCGATGCCGGCCGGCTCAGAAGCCGTGCGTGACGAGCGACAGTACCGACAGGTCGGGATGCGTGCCGTCGATGATGCTCTTGCCGATGTGCACGGCTTCGCGGGTGGCCTCGTCGAGGCTCGCGAAGCTTTCCTCGCCGTCCGCGTGGAACGGCACCGCATGGCCGGGCAGCGCGGGATTCACGCCCGGATGGCACACGTAGCCGGTGTAGGTATAGCGCGTGTCGCTGCCGGGCATCGCGGCCGGCACGACATGGATCTCGAAGCCTTCGTAATCGACGGGTTCCGTCGCGCTCGACAGGTCGGTCATGGCGATCTCCGTGTGCCGCGCGCAGGGTGACGCGTGCGGCATCGAATACGCGGCGGCGTTCGTGTCGCCGTGTTGAACGAATTCTAGGCGATGGCGGGGCGGGCCGGGAGGCGTCCGGCGCGGTGCGACGCAACGACGGGCCGCTGCCGGGCCCGTGGCTCAGATGCCGCGCGAGGTTCGGCACGAACGCGCGTGCCGTTCCGATGGACGGGTTCGCGCGCCGCGCTGCGTCATTGTTTGCAGCGCGCGTTCTTGCGCTGCACGACGATGATCACCGGGTATTTCTGGCCATGATCGAGCTCCACGCGCGCCACGACGGTCAGCGTCGCGGGATCGGAATCGTCGTACACGCTGACCTGTTCGTTGCGCAGATAGGTCACGCCGGTGCAGTTCGACGTGCGTCCGTCGTCGCCGACCTTGCACTGGAGGTCGTTGTCCTTCAGGTAGTTGTAGGGCGACGGGCTCGCGAGGTATTCGCTCAGGCCGCGCGGCGAGCCGCCGACGCCGGTCACGTACGCGATCGCGCACGACGCCTGCGCGTCGCTGCCGGAGGCGGTGTCGGCCGCTGCATGCATGCTGGCGGCGGCCAGCACGGCGACGAGCGACGAGACGAGGAAGGGCTTCATGACGTGGATTTCCCGTTTCGCGAATCGGAGCGCCGGATTGTAACGGCATCCGGCGGGGCGCGTCGGGAAGTGCGGGGCGCACGCGCGCGGACAAACAAAAACCCCGTCATTCTGCGAATGGACGGGGTTCGGCGAACTTCCTGGCGGAAGCGGTGAGATTCGAACTCACGGACAGTTTCCCGTCGCTGGTTTTCAAGACCAGTGCCTTAAACCGCTCGGCCACGCTTCCACACGAGGCGGCATTGTAACCGAAATGCCGCCTCGTTCATTCGTTCAGTCGTCGCGCAGGAACAATTCCTGCAGGTCGTTGAGGAAACGCTGGCCAAGCGGCGTCGGCGCGATTTGCGTGAAATCGCGCGTGATCAGTCCGCGCCGCTCCGCTTCCTTCAGCGCCGGCTCGATCGTGCTCATCGGCAGGCCGGTGCGTTCCGCGAAGCTGTGCACGGGGAAGCCCTCGACGAGCCGCAGCGTGTTCAGCATGAATTCGAACGGCAGGTCGCGCGCGCCGACTTCGCGCTCTTCCTGCACGGCCGCGCTGGCCTTCGCCTGCTCGATGAAGGTCGCCGGATGCTTGTAGCGTGCCTGCCGCAGGATCCGGTTCGGGAACGACAGCTTCGTATGGGCGCCCGCGCCGATGCCGAGATAGTCGCCGAAGCGCCAGTAATTCAGGTTGTGCTTGCACTGATGATTCGGCTTCGCGTACGCGGACACTTCGTAGCGCCCGTAGCCGGCTTCGGCCGTGCGCGCATGGATCCATTCCTGCATGTCGGCCGACGCGTCGTCGTCGGGGACCACCGGCGGGAACTTCGCGAACAACGTATTCGGCTCGAGCGTCAGGTGATACAGCGACAGGTGCGGCGGCGCGAACGACAGCGCGGTCTCGATGTCGGTGCGGCATTCGTCGAGCGTCTGGTTCGGCAATGCGAACATCAGGTCGAGGTTGAAGTTGTCGAAGTTCTTCGCGGCGATCTCGACGGCCGCGCGTGCCTGCGCGGTGTCGTGAATCCGGCCGAGCGCCTTCAAATGCCCCTCGTTGAAGCTCTGGATGCCGACCGACAGGCGGTTCACGCCGCTTGCGCGGAACTGCGCGAACTTCGCGGCTTCGAATGTGCCCGGATTCGCCTCGAGCGTGATCTCGGCATCGGCGTCGAGCGGCAAGAGCGCGCGCACGTCGGACAGCATCCGGTCGAGACCGGCCGCCGACAGCAGGCTCGGCGTGCCGCCGCCGATGAACACGGTATGCACCTGCCGGCCCCACACGAGCGGCAGCGCCTGCTCGAGATCGGCGCGCAACGCGTCGAGATACTCGGTTTCCGGAAACCGCTCGCCTTTCCATTCGTGCGAGTTGAAATCGCAGTACGGGCACTTGCGCACGCACCACGGGAAATGCACGTACAGCGCGAGCGGTGGCAGCGACGTGAGGCGCACCTGGCCGGGCGACGTGAAGGTCGCGACGACGCGCGCGCCGGTTTCCGCAGCCTGGCTCATGCGGCCTCCCGCAGCGAATGGGTGTCGGGTACGGTCATGCTTCCTCCGCGAGCCGCGCGAGCAACGCCTTCAGCGCCAGCGCGCGATGGCTGTGCGTGTTCTTCACGGTGGGTTCGAGTTCGGCGGCCGTCGCGCCGAGCGACGGCAGGTAGAAATACGGGTCGTAGCCGAATCCGTGTTCGCCGCGCGGCGTGTCGACGATCTCGCCGGCCCAGCGACCTTCGGCGAACAGCGGCTCCGGGTCGTCCGCATGGCGGACGAGCGCGAGCACGCAACAGTAGTATGCGCGCCGGTCGTCGATGCCGCGCAGTTGCTCGACGAGATACGCGTTGTTCGCCGCGTCGCCCTTGTCGCGGCCCGCGCGCTGCGCGTAGCGGGCCGAATAGACGCCCGGCGCGCCGCGCAGCACGCGCACGCACAGGCCCGAATCGTCGGCGATCGCCGGCAGCCCGGTGAGCCGCGACGCGTGACGCGCCTTGGTCAGCGCGTTCTCGATGAACGTGCCGAACGGCTCTTCCGCCTCGGGCACCGCGAGGTCGCCCTGCGGGACGATCTCGATGCCGACCGTCGAGAACAGCGCGGTGAATTCGCGCAGCTTGCCCGGGTTGTTCGACGCGAGAACGATGCGCGACAGCGGCGCGACGGTGCGGTCGTCAGGCATGGCTCGCACCCAGGACGTCTTTCTGCAACTGCACGAGCTCGGCGATCCCGCCCTGCGCGAGGTCGAGCAGCGCATTCATCTCGGCGCGCGAGAACGGCACGCCTTCGGCCGTGCCCTGGACTTCGACGAAGCCGCCCGCGCCCGTCATCACGACGTTCATGTCGGTGTCGCAGCGCGAATCTTCCGCGTAGTCGAGGTCGAGCACCGGTGCGCCTTCGTACACGCCGACCGAAATCGCGGCGACGTGATCGGTGATCGGCGAGCGCGTGAGCTTGCCGGCCGCGATCAGCGTCGACACGGCGTCGTGCGCGGCGACGAACGCGCCGGTGATGCTGGCCGTGCGCGTGCCGCCGTCGGCCTGGATCACGTCGCAGTCGATGTGGAGGGTGCGCGGGCCGAGCGCCTCGAGATCGAACACCGCGCGCAGCGCGCGGCCGATCAGGCGCTGAATTTCCTGGGTGCGGCCCGTCTGCTTGCCGCGCGCGGCTTCACGGTCGCTGCGCGTGTGGGTCGCGCGCGGCAGCATCCCGTATTCGGCGGTCAGCCAGCCTTGCCCGCGCTCGCGCAGGAATTCGGGCACGCGCTCGGCGACGCTCGCGGTGCAGAGCACCTTGGTGTCGCCGAATTCGACCAGCACGGAGCCTTCGGCGTGTTTCGTGTAGTGGCGCGTGAGGGCGACCTTGCGCAGTTCGTCGGCGCGGCGGCCGCTCGGGCGGGAAACGGAAGACGTCATGGGGAAATCGCGGAAGAAGAGGAAACCCCGATTTTAGCGCCGAACGGCGGGCGCGCCCGGCGGGGTGGTCCGCAAAAATGGGATAATGCGCGCTTGCCGCCCCGCGCTTTCCGACGCGCCGGGCGCCTCGACATATCCCCCCCCGCCCGCGAGGGCACCAGACGGCGAGACGAACCATGATCTACAGCATGACGGGCTACGCGAGCGCGACGCGCGAACTCGTGACGGCCACCGGCAACGGCGGCACCAGCGTGTCGGTCGAACTGCGCACCGTGAACTCGCGCTTCCTCGATCTCAATTTCCGGATGCCGGACGACGTGCGCGCGTGCGAACCCGCGCTGCGCGAAATGCTGATGAACAAGCTGTCGCGCGGCAAGGTCGACGTGCGCATCAACCTGCAGCGCGGCGAGCAGAGCATCGGCGCGGGCGCGCTGAACCAGTCGGCGCTCGGCCAGCTTGCCGAGCTCGAGCGCGCGGTGCTCGATTCGTTCCCGGGCGTCGGCCGCCTGCGCGCGGGCGAAATCCTGCGCTGGCCCGGCGTGCTCGCCGAGAGCGGCGTGTCCGCGGAAGCGATCCGCGACGCGGTGCTCGCCTGCGGCAAGGAAGCGATCGGCGAGCTCGTCGTCGTGCGTTCGCGCGAAGGCGCGCAACTGGCGACGATGCTGCTGTCGAACGTTACCGAGATGGAGGCGATCGTCGCGCGCATCACGCCGCTCGTGCCGGAGCTGATCGCGAAGCATCAGCAGAAGATCGTCGAGCGGCTGCAGGAAGCGCTCGGCCTCGCGGCGCCGGAAGGCGGCTCGACGGTCGTCACGCGCGAGGAAGCCGCGGAGCGCATCCGTCAGGAAGTGACGATGTACGGGATCCGGATCGACATCGCGGAAGAGCTGTCGCGGCTCACCGCGCACCTGAACGAAACGCGTCACGTGATCGAGAAGGGCGGCCGCGTCGGCAAGCGTCTCGACTTCATGATGCAGGAACTGAATCGCGAAGCGAACACGCTCGGCTCGAAGGCGGCGGCGAAGGAACTCGCCGATGCGTCGATGGCGCTGAAGCTGCTGATCGAGCAGATGCGCGAGCAAGTGCAAAACCTGGAGTAACAGCAACATGACCGACCTTAACCGCGACGGCCACGCGTCGCATTCGCTGCATGGCGGCGTCTATCCCGGCAACCTGTTCATGGTCGTCGCGCCGTCGGGCGCCGGCAAGTCGACGCTCGTGAACGCGCTGCTGTCGAAGGACAGCGACATCTGCCTGTCGATCTCGTACACGACGCGCAAGCCGCGCCCGGGCGAGCAGGACGGCCAGCACTACCACTTCACGACCGTCGAGGATTTCCGCGCGCGTCACGCGGCGCACGAATTCCTCGAGAGCGCGGAAGTGCACGGCAACTACTACGGCACGTCGCGCGTCTGGATCGAAGAGCAGATGAAGAACGGTCACGACGTGCTGCTCGAAATCGACTGGCAGGGTGCGTTGCAGGTGAAGAAGCAGTTCCGCAACGCGGTCGGCATCTTCATCCTGCCGCCGTCGCTCGATGCGCTCGAGGAGCGCCTGAAGAAGCGCGGCCAGGATGAACCGAACGTGATCACGCGACGCCTGCTGGCCGCCGGCAGCGAGATCGCGCACGCGTCGGAAGCGGAATACGTGGTGATCAACGAGAATTTCGAGCGTGCGCTCGCGGAACTCGAATGCATCGTCGCGGCGACGCGCCTGCGTTTTGCTTCGCAGTACGCGCGACACACGGAGCTGTTCATCGACCTCGGCGTCCATCTGCCCCACGCGGAATGACGCGGGGCACGAGGGACATAAGGTAGAATAAGGACTATATTCAGAAGGAATTACCAACATGGCTCGCATTACCGTCGAAGACTGCCTGAAGCAAATCCCGAACCGCTTCGAACTGGCGCTCGCCGCCACCTATCGCGCGCGGCAGCTCGCGCAAGGCCATACGCCGAAAATCGAAAGCCGCGACAAGCCGACCGTCGTCGCGCTGCGCGAAATCGCTGCCGGCCAGGTCGGCGTCGAGATGCTGAAGAAGGTGCCGGTGTAACGCGCATCCGGCCCGTTCCAGCCATGTAGTCCACGCGCGCAACGACTCGACCTGGAGGCGAATATGAGCACCACCCCATCGTCCGCCTCCGCGGATTCGACCACCGAAGCCACGGCCCAGTCGCCTGCGCGCCAGTACATCGACGCGGTCCTCGAACAGTCCTTCCGGCATCTGTTCGGGCCGACCGCCACGCCGGAGCAGCCGCGCAAGCACGGCGTCGTTTCGATCGCGAAACTGACCGCCGCGCTTGCCGAGTATCTCGGTCCGGACGAAATCAAAGAGGTCAAGGCGGCGTTCCACTTCAGCGACGAAGCCCACCTCGGTCAATATCGCCAGAGCGGCGAGCCCTACATCACCCATCCCGTCGCCGTCGCGGAAATCTGCGCCGGCTGGAAGCTCGACGCGCAGGCCGTGATGGCCGCGTTGCTGCACGACGTGATGGAAGACCAGGGCGTGACCAAGAACGAGCTGGCCGAGCGATTCGGCCCGAAGGTCGCCGAGCTGGTCGACGGCCTGTCGAAGCTCGACAAGATGGAATTCCGCAGCCGCGAGGAAGCGCAGGCGGAAAACTTCCGCAAGATGCTGCTCGCGATGGCGCGCGACGTGCGCGTCATTCTCGTCAAGCTCGCCGATCGCCTGCACAACATGCGTACGCTCGGCGCGGTGCCGATGGAAAAGCGCCGCCGCGTCGCGCGGGAAACGCTCGACATCTACGCACCGATCGCGCACCGGCTCGGCTTGAACAACACGTATCGCGAGCTGCAGGACATGAGCTTCGCGAACTTCAACCCGCATCGCTACGCGACGCTCGAGAAAGCCGTGAAGGCCGCGCGCGGCAATCGCCGCGAAGTGATCAGCAAGATCCTCGAGGCCGCGCAGCGCGCGATGGCCGACGCGAAGATCGACGCTGAGATCACCGGCCGCGAGAAAACCATCTACAGCGTCTATCGCAAGATGCGCGACAAGCAGTTGTCGTTCTCGCAGGTGCTCGACGTGTACGGCTTCCGTGTCGTCGTCGACAGCCCGCTCGACTGCTACACGTGCATCGGCGCGCTGCATGCGCTGTACAAGCCGGTGCCCGGCAAGTTCAAGGATTACATCGCGATCCCGAAGATCAACGGCTATCAGTCGCTGCACACGACGCTGGTCGGCCCGTTCGGCGCGCCGATAGAGTTCCAGGTGCGTACGCGCAAGATGCACGAGATCGCCGAGGCGGGGGGCGCCGCGCACTGGCTGTACAAGAACGGCAGCGCGGATCTCAGCGACGTGCAGAAGCGCGCGCACCAGTGGCTGAAGTCGCTGCTCGACATCCAGAGCGAGGCTGGCGATTCGAGCGAATTCCTCGAGCACGTGAAGATCGACCTGTTCCCCGATGCGGTCTACGTGTTCACGCCGAAGTCGAAGATCATGGCGCTGCCGCGCGGCGCGACGGCGCTCGATTTCGCGTATTCGATCCACAGCGATCTCGGCAACCAGTGCGTGGCCGTGAAGATCAACAACGAGCTGCTGCCGTTGCGCACCGAGCTGAAGAGCGGCGACATCGTCGAGGTGATCACCGCGCCGTATTCGAAGCCGAACCCCGCGTGGCTGGGCTTCGTGCGTACCGGCAAGGCGCGCTCGGCGATCCGTCACTACCTGAAGACGATGCGCCTGAACGAGTCCGTGCAGCTGGGCGAGCGGCTCGTCGACCAGAGCCTGAAGGGCTATGGTCTCGCGCTGGCCGACGTCGAGCCGGAAGTGTGGGAGAAGCTCGTGCAGTGGACGGGCAACAAGAGCCGTCAGGAAATCTTCGCGGACATCGGTCTCGGCCGTCGCGTCGCCGCGGTGATGGCCAAGCGCATCGAGGTGCTGATGAGCGGCCGCGATGCGGACGACGATCTGCCGAAGTCCGAGCGGCATCCCGCGCATCATGCGCCGCCGGTCGTGATCACCGGCACCGAAGGGATGTCCGTGCAGTTGTCCGCATGCTGCCGGCCGATTCCGGGTGACGCGATCATGGGTTACATCGGCATCGGTCTGGGCATGGCGATTCATACGACGGATTGCCGGGTCGCGCAGCGCATCCATCGCCGCGATCCGGGCCGCTGGATCGACGTCGAATGGGCGCCGCAGCCGGGCCGTCTGTTCGATGTCGCGGTGAAGGCGCTCGTGAAGAATACGAAGGGCATCTTCGCGCGCGTCGCCGCGGACATCACGTCGGCCGACGCGAACATCGTCCATATTGCGATGGACGAGGATCTGACGCACGAATCGACGGTGCTGCGCTTCGTGATCCAGGTCAGCGACCGCGTGCACCTCGCGAACGTGATGCGGCGCGTGAGAACCAATCCGGACGTGATGCGGATCATGCGCGAGCGCTCGACTGACGACGGTGCGCATGCGCGCCATGACGGCGGGATGCGAATCGAGCGCGAGCGGCAGGATTACTGACGCTGACGCGCACCCTCGCGGGTGAATGCGTTGATCGACGGACGGCGGCCGATGGCCGCCGTTTTCATTGGGGCCGGCGAAAGCGCGCGCGACGTTGCCGGTGCTTTGCCCAAGGCGTGCGGATGATGGCGCGAACGAAGGAGGGGCGCAAAAAGAAAAAGGGCTTTCCCGGAGGAAAGCCCTTTTAAGGTGGCGCGGCTGGCAGGATTCGAACCCACGACCCCTTGGTTCGTAGCCAAGTACTCTATCCAACTGAGCTACAGCCGCACGCAAAACGGTACTGCTTCAACTGTCGGAACCTTCTGCGATGGGAAGGCCCCCAAAAAAGTGGCGCGGCTGGCAGGATTCGAACCCACGACCCCTTGGTTCGTAGCCAAGTACTCTATCCAACTGAGCTACAGCCGCACGCAACAACAAACTTCTACTGCTTCGAACTGAAAGGGCCTTCGGTTGGGAAGGCCCTCGAAAAAGTGGCGCGGCTGGCAGGATTCGAACCCACGACCCCTTGGTTCGTAGCCAAGTACTCTATCCAACTGAGCTACAGCCGCACGCAGAAGCGGAAGTATAGCAGAGTCGTATAAAAAGGGAAGCCTTATTCGCGAATTAGGGTGCATGACCTTGGCCGGCCCCCTTCGTGTACCCTTGGGGGGATCAGTCATCCACGTTGAATCTGCATCATGAACAAGGCGTTTGTCAAAGAGTCGGACGGTGACGACGACGATCTCGACCCGGCTCAACCCGCGATTCCGGCGGGCGCGAAGAACTACATCACGCCGGCCGGCCACAAGCGGCTGAGGGACGAGCTGCTGAACCTGATCGACGTCGAGCGTCCCGAAGTCGTGCGGCTCGTGTCGTGGGCCGCATCGAACGGTGACCGGTCGGAGAACGGTGACTACATCTACGGCAAGCGGCGGCTTCGCGAGATCGATCGCCGCATCCGCTTCCTGACGAAGCGGCTCGATCTCGCGGAAGTCGTCGACGCGAGCCGACAGGAGAATGTCGACCAGGTGTTTTTCGGCGCGACGGTCGATTACGAGACGCCGGACGGCGAGGATCATACGGTGACGATCGTCGGGATCGACGAGGTCGATCTCGACCGCGGCTGCGTCAGCTGGATTTCGCCGGTCGCGCGTGCGCTGATCAAGGCGAAGATCGGCGATACCGTCACGCTGATGACGCCGGCGGGCCCCCAGCCGATCGACATACTCGACGTCCGGTATCCGGCACGGGGCGACGCCTGAGCGTCGACGGTGCGGCACGGCAAAGAAAAAGCGCCCCGACGGGGCGCTTTTCCGTTCCGGTGTATGGTGCGGTGCCGGTGGCTCAGAAACGGTGACGCAGGCCGGCGGTCACGGCGATCTGCTTGTTGCTCGACGAAGCGCCACCGAGGCCATTGACATAGGCGCCGATGCCCAGGCCGTCCGTGCTGACGCGCTGATACACGCCTTGCACATACACGTCGGTCCGCTTGGACAGCGCATAGTCGGTCTGCAGGTTGAACTGATTCCAGCCCGGATGACGGCCGTCCAGGAAGCCCGCGGTGTACGTGTACGACCCGGCCAGCGACAACGCCGGCGTGAGCGCGTAGCGCGCGTTCACTTCGTAGTTGTTGAAGCGGGCAAACGTGCCGTTGAGACCCAGGCCGGTCGACACGCCCGACGCACCGGCAGAGATGCCGAGCGCCCGGTTCACGCGCGATTGCGTGAAGACGAAGCCGGCCGTTGCCGGACCGAACGTGTAGTTCAGGCCACCGCCGAACACGCGCTGACGCTTGCCGACGAACGTGTTGTCGCCTGCCACCGCGCCGGCGCCGTTGGTGACCGCGGCCGACGTGAGCCCCGAGATGTCGTTGTTCAACTGCAGATAGCCGGCGCCGATATTGAAGCCGGCGTAGGTGTACGACACCCCCGCGCTGTATGCACGGTTGTTCGAGAACTGGCTGCTGTTCGAGAAGCCGTACAACGCGCCGAACTTCAGCCCGCCGAAATTGACGCTCGTATATTTGACGGCGTTGTTGATCCGGAACGAATTGTTCAGGTTGTCGTTGTCGAACGGGTGGGCAAACTGGGTGCCGCCGAATTGCGTGCCGGTCAGCGACAGCGGGCCGATATAGTCGACGACGCTATCGTATTGGCGACCGAGTGTGATGGCGCCGAACTGCTCCTGTGACAGGCCGACGAATGCCTGGCGGCCGAACTCGCGGCCATTCTGGCCGAGCGTGCCGTTGGCGATGTTGAAGCCGTTTTCCAGCACGAAGATCGCTTTCAGGCCGCCGCCGAGATCTTCCGTGCCGCGCAGACCCCAGCGGCTCCCGTTGATCTGGCCGCTGCGTTCGGACCACGAGCTGTGGCCGCCCTGATTGTTCGTATAGGTGATGCCTGCGTCGATCAGGCCGTACAGCGTAACGCTGCTTTGAGCATGGGCTGCGGTAACGAATACACCCGACAACGCGGTGACGATCAGGGTTTTTTTCATGGATCTGTCTCCAAACAGGATGATGTCGATCGAACCTGCGGCGGACTGGCCGTGTTTTGCTTGACGCTGTAGCCGGTCCCGCAGAACGGCGGTGCGCTTATCAGAAAGCCATGTGCAGTGTACGGAGGGCGCGAAGCGGGGACGGCTCACACTTTAAGAAACAATGTATTTTGGAATCCGCAAAAATCGAAAAAAGCGCGCAAACGGTTACTCCGCAAGGGTTTGCGGCAGTGCAGCGAAATGAAATGGAACTCAGGACTACGTAACGGGCGTTGCGCGATTGCGACAGACGGTCAGCAACGGGCGGCGGCAGCTATAGCGCGATTATTGACACATCGGCAATAGAGGTTTGTGTGGAGCATGGATAATGAAAGGTAGTTCTCTCGTTATACTGCGATCTCTGCTTTCCGAAGCAGACTTTTTCGTTGACGGAAAAGATCTCCAAACCTTTGTCGGCGCGACTTCCCAGTCGCGCTTTTTTTTTGCCCTGCTGCCCGGTGCGCTACTGCGTGTACGAGCGGCGCTTGCGCTTGCCCGCGGGCACGGCTTCTTCTGCCTCGATCGGCGGCGGCGTATAGGTCCAGTCTTCCATCACGTAGTGACGGGCGTCGAGAGGCGATGCGAGCAGGTTCTGCCAGTGATCGCCGTGCCACGTCATATCGAATTCGGTGTCGCATGGCGCTTCGCGCGCGGACTCGGCCAGGGCGCGGGACTTGCGACGTACGCGTCCGAGCCGGCTCGCGAAGCGCTTGATTCCGTCCAGCCACATGACCCTCTCCTTCCTTTCGGTGTTGATTCAGGATCGCAACGTCCCCGCATTTCTGCAACCCGGAAAAAACCCGAGGATTTTACCGAATCGATTTGTCCCCGGTAGGAATTTCACGCCCCGGATTATTGGCGATCCGGTCCCGGTAATATTGACAGGTTTTTGATGCGAATCAATTAATCAAAGGCGATGGTGTACCGATTCCAGTGCTATTAGCGTCTTTTCGATAAAACGGTCGCCAAAAATTTTCTTGACGCACCCGGATTGTCCAATTTATAAAGTCAGCACTCCGTCCTCGGGCGGCGTGCTGGTGCGGGTGCTGGCGCAATGTTTCGGGATTTCGGGTAACGGCTATAAAAATAGCTTTTTTGATCTTATCGAGTGGGGAACGAAGACATGGATACCGGTATCGTGAAATGGTTTAACGATGCTAAAGGTTTTGGCTTTATTACGTCGGACAATGGCGGTGAAGATTTGTTTGCGCACTTTTCCGAAATCCGGATGGACGGCTTCAAGACGCTGAAGGAAAACCAGCGTGTCTCGTTCGACGTCAAGGTCGGCCCGAAAGGCAAGCAGGCAGCGAATATCCAGGCGGTCTGACGCGCCACGCATCGCCGATCACGTCCGGCCCCCGCATCGCGGGGGCTTTTTGTTTTCCGGGGACGGAGCAAACCGGTCCGGGCTGGCCGCGAGTACGCCCGCCGGTGCATACTCACGGAAGCATCGTTTCCCCGTCTTTTCATGTCCGATTCCCGTCCGTCCGATCCCGCCAGCGAACAGCCGCTCGTCTTCGTCGACCTCGAAACCACCGGCGGCTCGTCCGCCGACCACCGCATCACCGAAATCGGCGTGGTCGAAATCGGACCGCTCGGCGTGTCGACGTGGACGAGTCTCGTCAATCCGGGGCAGGCGATCCCGCCGTTCATCCAGCAACTGACGGGCATCTCCGACGCGATGGTGCGCGACGCGCCGACGTTCGCGTCGCTCGCGCCGGCGTTGTTCGAGCGGCTCGACGGGAAGCTGTTCGTCGCGCACAACGCGAGCTTCGACCGCGGTTTCCTGCGCGCCGAGTTCGAGCGCGCCGGGCTGGCCTTCAATCCCGATGTGCTCTGCACGGTGCGGCTGTCGCGCGCGCTGTTTCCGCGCGAATCGCGGCACGGGCTCGATGCGCTGATCGAACGGCATGGGCTCGTTCCGGCCGCGCGCCACCGGGCGCTGGCCGATGCCGACCTGCTCTGGCAGTTCTGGCGCCAGTTGCACGAGATCGTGCCGCTCGAGCGGCTGCGCGACCAGATCGCACGGACGACGCGTCACTTCCGTCTGGGCGGCGATCTGACCGAGGCGTGGCTGGATACCGCGCCGGCAGGGTGCGGCGCGTATGCGTTGTTCGGGGAGCGTGACGAAGCGCTGTATGTCGGCCGCAGCGTGCGCGTGCGGCAGCGGCTGCGCGCGCTGTTGACCGGCGAGCGCCGGTCGTCGAAGGAAATGCGGCTGGCGCAGCAGGTGCGCCGTGTCGAATGGCGCGAGACCGGCAACGAGCTGGGGGCGATGCTCGCCGAAGCGCAATGGATTGCCCGGTTGCGCCCGTCGTACAACCGGCGCCCCACGGTCGACGCTACCCGCGCGGGTGGCGCGCACTGGCCGTTCGAAGGCGCCGTCGCGTTCGAGGCGAACGGCGAGCGCCGCCTGTTTCATGTGATCGACGGCTGGTGCTATCTCGGTTCGGCGGAATCGCTCGATGCGGCTGCGCGGCTCGTGGCCGACGCGGCGGCCAGTGTGTTCGAACCCTTCACCCATCGCCTGCTGCAGACGCATCTCGCGCGCGGCCTGCAGGTGATTCCGCTCATGGCGCTCACGCCGGCGGATTGAGCGCCACGGCGCGTCAGCCGATCGCGCTGGCTCCGCCGGCGGAGCAGACGTGCGACAGCGCGGTATCGAGTGCCTGCGTGTGCGTGGAATCGTAGCGGGTGAGCGTCTTCCAGTTCGCGATGCTGCGCGCGAGCCGCGCCTGGCAATCGGGCGCCTCGCGTAGCGGGGCGACCTGCGCGAGACCGGTCAGCATTTTCTGCGTCAGCCGATCGAGCGCCGGCCGCGTGCTGGCGGCGAGATCGGGCGGTGTGCCTTCCGGCGGCCGCGTCGTGCGCCAGGTCGCGAACAGTGCGTTCTGCACGTCCTTGCTCGCCGTGATCTGGTCCTCGAAGAACGTACGGGCGAACGCGGGATCGATGCCGGCCTGAACGGCGCGCTGTTCGACCGCCGTGAGCAGGGCCGCTTCGCGCGGCCGGTCCTCGATGGCCTTGTGATTCGCCCATTTCCAGCGCGCGACCGGTTCGGCGAGCGCGAGGCGTTGCGACGCGAGCGCCACGATGTTGGTGAGGGCGGTGTCGTCGCCGTCTGCCAGGGCGGGATGCGGAGACGAAAGGAGGGCGACGCCGAGCGCGGCGACAGCGAGGCTGGCACGAATGGCTTGCTTCATCGGAACGATCGGGAGACCCGGGCGGGCCGGACGTGGAAAACCAGAAGGATAGACGAAGACAGTCGCGCGGCGTAGCGTCGCGACAGGAGAATCAGCAGGCGAGCTGATCCGGCACCGTCAGGCTGTTGCGGCCCGGGTGCGAGGCGAATTGCGCGCGAAGCGCACGGATGAACCGCACGATAGCGATGATCGACACGTGGCGGTTACAGAACCGAACTGACGTTCACTTCGGCGAGTACAACTTGTGCTGCTCGTCGAAGAATGCCCGAACGTGCTCGGGCAGCTCGGCGAGGAATTCCACGCCGACGGGTTCCGGATCCGGGCTCATCACTTGCTCGGGCGGTGGCATGCGAGTGGGTCTTTCGTCCATGATCGTTTCTCCAGCAGGTTCAATGATTATCAACCTCGCGCTCGGATTTATGCCAGCGGCGAATCGTTAGATTTTGTCTCTGTTGTATTAACGGCACATGCGCTCCGGCGCGCGGTGCGATGCCCGGTATTGCACGCTGCACGATCGGCAACAATCGGGCCGCTTGTTATACTTGCGCGCACTTTTTCCTGGACCGCGATGAGACGAACGACGCGATGGATCGGCCTCGTATGGCTGGCGCTGGTACTGAACGTACTGTCGCCCGTCGTCGGCTACGCGCGTCTCGCGTCGAGCGGCTCCGGCGCGCTCACGCTCGAGTTGTGCAGTGCAGCGGGCGCCCGTCAGGTCGTGCTCGCACAAGCGGGCGACGACCGCGACACGTCGTCGTTCGACCATGCCGGCGTCCCGCACTGCGTGTACTGCCCCGGCTTCGCGGCGAACGTCGCGCTGGGCACGAGCCTGCCCGCGATGCCGGGCTTCGTGCGGACGTTCGCGTATCGGGTGGCCGCGCCGGTCGTTCCCGATGTACCCCGCAAGGGCATCCGTCTCGCGCAGCCGCGCGCCCCGCCTGAAAACCTCCCGATCTGATTGATGTCGTCCGCGCGCCCTGGTGGCGCGCGAGCCGCCCGCGGCCCCGGTCCGCGCGTCGCGTCGTTCGTGCGCGGCTCGCGCACCCGTGTCCGGCGGCGTCCGATCACGTTTTCAGGAATTCACTCATGTCGTCTACCTTTGCCGCGCGGCCGTCGCGCGGCCGGCTCGCGCTCGCATGCGCGGCCGCTTTCGCATGGCCGGCCGCTCACGCGGCTTCGACCGACGATGCGCGCGCCGAGGCCGCCCGCGGCGGCGGCGCCGATCGTTCCGCCACCGCCACGCCGGCTTCCGCCGGTGTCGCGGCATCGGCCACACCGGCCGGCGACACGCTGAGCGCCGTCAGCGTGACCGCGCAGCGGCAACCGGTCGACCCGGATACGCCGGCCGTCGTCACGTCGATCACCCGCGAGCAGATCGATGCGCACACCAACGTCACCACCGAGGACGCGCTGAAGTACGCGCCGAACCTGATGGTCCGCAAGCGCTACATCGGTGACCGCAACAGCATCTTCGCGGGCCGCGACTTCAACGAACTGCAGAGCGCGCGCGGGCTCGTCTATGCCGACGGCGTGCTGCTGTCGAACCTGCTCGGGTCGAGCTACGCGTACCCGCCGCGCTGGTCGCTGATTCCGCCCGACGACATCGCGCGCGTCGACGTGCTCTATGGCCCCTTTTCCGCGCTGTATCCGGGCAATTCGATCGGCTCGACCGTGCTGCTCACCACGCGCCGCCCGGAACAGCTCGAGGCGTCGCTGTCGACGCAGTTTTTCACGCAGCGCTACCACGACGGCTACGGCTTTGCCGATAGCCTCGGCGGCAATCACCAGACCGCGCGGATCGCGAACCGCGTCGGCCGGTTCTGGTTCGCGCTGTCGCTCGACCGGCTGGAGAACAACGGCCAGCCGATGCAGTATGCGAGCCCCGCATCGGCCTACAACCCGAGGCTGGGCGCCGCCGTGCCCGTGACGGGCGCCGCGACCGACATCGGCCCCAACGGCAAGCCGCGGACCATCGTCGGCGCGCAGACGATCGAGCGGACCGAGCAGCTCAACGAGACGGTCCGGATGGGCTATGCGTTCACCGATCACGTCGATGCGACGCTGACGCTCGGGCATTGGGAGAACCATTACCGGCAGCACGGCGAGACCTTCCTGCGCGATGCGACGGGCAATCCGGTCTACGGCGGCAACGTGTCGATCGGCGGGCAGAACATGACCGTCGCGCCGAACGCGTTCGCGCCGCAGCGCGGCGACCAGGAGAACTGGCTGTACGCGCTCGGGCTGAACGGCCGGCTCGATTCCGGCTGGCGGTTGTCGGGCGTGGTATCCGCGTACGACGTGTCGCGCGACGTGCTGCGCGCGGCCTCGACCGTGCAGGGTGGGGCCGGCACGCTGTTCCAGGGCGACGGCACCGGCTGGCGCACGCTCGACCTGAAGGCCGAGGCGCCGGAAGTGAAAGGCCATACGTTCACGTTCGGCTATCACTACGACAACTACTTCCTGCGCAACGTCACGTACAACACCGCCGACTGGCTGGCCGGGCCGACCACGTCGCTCGCGAGCGTCTATCGTGGCGACACGCGCACGCAGGCGCTGTTCGGGCAGGACGCGTGGCGCTTCGCGCCGGGCTGGCTCGCGACGCTCGGGCTGCGCTACGAGCGCTGGGATGCGTACGGCGGCGCGCTCGGCAATGCGAAAGGCACGCTCGGCTATGCGGACCGGAGCGCGAATGCGCTGTCGCCGAAAGTCGCGCTGCAGTGGGACGCGACGGAGGTCTGGCGCTTCCGGCTGTCGTTCGCGACCGGCACGCGGTTTCCGACGGTCGGCGAGCTGTTCCAGGGCACGATTTCGAACAACGCGATCGTCAACAACAACCCGAACCTGCGGCCCGAAAAGGCGATCGACTGGGATTTCACGGCCGAACGCGACGTGGGCGTCGGCGTCGTGCGCGCCAGCGTGTTCCAGAGCGACCTGCGCGACTCGATCTACAGCCAGACGACGGCGTCGGGCGCGACGACCGTCACCAACATCTCGAACGTCGACCGCGTGCGCGTGCGTGGCATCGAGCTCGCGTTCAGCGGCGAGAACGTCGGGCTGCGCGGGCTCAACCTCGACGCGAACGTGTCGGCGAGCAACGCGCAGATCCTTGCCGACGCCGCGAACCCGGCCTACGTCGGGTCGCGTTTCCCGCGCATTCCGCGCATGCGCGCGAACCTGCTCGCGTCGTATCGCTTCGACGAGCACTGGCTCGCGAGCGTCGGCGTGCGCTACTCGGGCCGCCAGTACAACACGCTCGACAACAGCGACGTGAATCCGGACGTCTACGGCGGCACGAGCTCGTTCACGGTCGTCGATCTGAAGGCACGCTACCGCTTCGATCGTCACTGGACCGCGTCGGCCGGCATCGACAACCTGACGGACCGCCGCTACTACACGTTCCACCCGTATCCGGGCCGCACTTTCTATGGAGAACTGAAATGGTCGCTGTGAGATCGTTCGCGGCTGGCTGCGCGCTGTGGCTCGCGGCGCTCTCGACCGCCGGCGCGCATGATGCGTCCAGCGTGCCGAAAGCCGCCGATCCGCACGCCGCGCACACGAGCATGCAGGCGACGCCCGCGCAGCAGAAGCAGCCGCTCGCGACGGGCGCCGCGTTCGATACGCGTCATCGGCTGTGGGTCGCATGGGTCGAAGGCGCGCATGTCGTCGTCGCGCATTCCGACGACGCCGGGCGCACGCTGTCCGCGCCCGTCACCGTCAATGCGATGCCCGAGCCGATCTACACGAGCGCCGAGAATCGCCCGAAGCTCGCGACGAGCCCGGACGGGCGCGCGGTGTACGTGTCGTGGTCGATGCCGCTCGATGCGCCGTACACCGGCATGGTGCGCTTCTCGCGCTCGCTCGACGGCGGCGCGACGTGGAGCGTGCCCGTGACCGTGCATCGCGACCGGCAGGCGATCACGCACCGCTTCGACATGATGGCCGTCGATCCCGCCGGCAACATCGCGATCGCATGGATCGACAAGCGTGATCTCGTCGCGGCGAAGGCGGCCGGGCAGACGTACGAAGGCGCGGCCGTCTACTACGCGGTGTCACGCGACGGCGGCGCGTCGTTCGACCCCGAGCGCAAGGTGACCGACCACACCTGCGAATGCTGCCGGATCGCGATGGCGATCGATCCGGCCGGGCGCATCGAGGCCGTGTGGCGCAACGTGTTCCCGGGGCAGATCCGCGATCACGCGCTCGCGGTGCTGCCCGTATCGGCGTCCGAGCCGGTCCTGCCGATACGCGCGACGTTCTCGAACTGGCACGTCGAGGCGTGCCCCGAACACGGGCCGGCGCTCGCGATCACGCCGGACGGCATGCGACATGTGGCGTGGTTCGGCGTCGTCGACGGTCGCGCCGACGTGTTCTATTCGCGCATCGGCGCCGATGGCCAGCCGCGCGGTACACCGTGGGCATTCGGCGCGAATCCCGCGGTGCCCGGCGAGCAGGCGTCGCATGCGGCGCTCGTCGCGCACGGCGACGTCGTGTGGCTCGCTTGGAAGGCGTTCGACGGCGACACGATGCAGATCAAGCTGCGTCGGTCGGATGACCGCGGCGAGCACTGGTCGGTGCCGCGCGTGATCGCGTCGACGGCGGGCGCGAGCGACAACCCGCAATTGCTCGACGATGCGGGCCGCATCTACCTGTCGTGGCGCACGCGCAACGACGGCTATCGGCTGATCGCCGTGGAGGGGGCGCAATGAAGCGGCTGATGGCATGGCTCGGCATCGTGCTCGCGAGCCTGCCCGCATGGGCGGGCGGCGGTGCATTGCAGCCGTTGCGCGCGGCGGACGTCGCGCGCCTGTACGCGGCGGCGCGCGAGCGGCCGCTGGCGGTCGAGATCTGGTCGCTCGATTGCGGATACTGTCGCGAGAACGCCGCGCATCTGGTCGCGTGGCAGCGCCGTCATCCGGACGTGCAGCTCGCGATGGTCGCGATGGATGCGTACGACGACAACGGTGCGGCGATCGCGCAGGCGCTGGCGCAGATGAACCTGCCGCCGCAGGTCGCGCAGTATGCGAACGCGGAGCCGATGCCCGAGCGGCTGCGAACGGCGCTCGATGCGGGATGGCGAGGGGAGATGCCGCGCACCGTGTGGATCGGGCGCGAGGGCGTGCGTGACGCGCGCAGCGGCTTGCTGACGGCCGACGTGCTCGACGGCTGGCTGCAGCACGCGAAGCGGTGACGCATCGGGCCGGCGCGCGGCGAACCGGCCGCGCGCCGGCCCGATGCGAAAACGCGCCCGAAGGCGCGTGGAGAGAAACGTCAGGCCGCTCGCCTGAATAGCCGGATCACGAACAGCAGGATCACCGCGCCGATGACCGCGACGATCACCGAACCGATGAAGCCGCTGCCGATGCTGATGCCGAGCAACCCGGCAAGCCAGCCGCCGATCACCGCGCCGACAATCCCGACGATGATGTCGACGATCAGCCCGAAGCCGCCGCCCTTCACGAGCAAGCCGGCAAGCCAGCCGGCGATCGCGCCGATGATGAGCCACATAATCAAGCCATGAGTCATGGTGGTCCTCTCCTTGGGTTGAGTCGAAATGACCGCGCACCGGCCGCCGCGCGCCGCAAGCTGGTTGAAAGCGGCTGCGACCGCCGCGCCGCCCACGCAATGTAACGCGATAGACGGGTCAGAATCGTTAAGTAATGTTATGCACCCTTAAGCAGATTTTCCAGGTGATTTGTCTGCGTACGGCACGATTCGTGCGCACGAGACGCATGGCGAAATGAATTTGTAAGAATCGGGTTGCCGCTGCGGTTGATCGGTCGAACGCGTTATCTCTCGTGCGTCGTCGTGGGCAGGGTGGCCTCCGGCAGTCCGTCGGCTGCGTCGGCGATCAGTCGCGCGACGGTCGCGGCATCGTCGATCGCCTCGATCGACAGCAGCGCCAAACGGGCGAGGAAGAGCGACGCATCGGCTTCACCGATCCGGGTCATCGTGTGGCACAGAGCGGTGTAGAGCGTGTCGCGTTCGGTGTCCGTCATCATGCGGTCTCCTGAAGATCGGTTTCGATCGAGGCGTGCGGATGGAGCGCGCGATCGAGTGCGGCGCTCACGTCGTCGGCCCGCGCATCGTGCCAGCGGCCGAGCACGTGCCCGTCCGGACGCACGAGATAGACGGTGCCGTCGCGTGCGCCGTACATGTCGAACAGCCGCCCGTCGTCGTCATGGCCGCGGCAGGCCGGATGCCGCACGGTCGCCGCATGCCGGGCGAGCGTGACGAGCGCGAACGGTATGTGCGCTGCCTGCAGGCGTGGCTCGAGCGCGGCGAGCGATGGATCGGGCACGCCGTCCGCCGTGAAGCAGAACGCGGTGAAGCGCGGCGCGACGAGATCGGTCAGGTGGCCGCGGTGCGTATCGTCGCCATGCGCCCCGTACAGCGTCAACGGACACTCGGGGAGCACCGTGCCGGGCGCCGGGCCGGCCGCGAAGGTGTCGCGTTCGGCCGTGTTGAGCGGCGACCTGGCATACGCGATGGCCGATGTCTGGCGCGGGTTGATCAGCGAACGCAGTGCAGGATGCCGCACCGCGAGCGTCAGCACGGCCTTGCGCATCAGCGCGAACGCAAACGACGGCGGCGCCATGAACTCGGTGCTCTTCGAGCCGTAGCGCAGGTTCTCGTGCGCCGCGAACACGCGCTCGTCCGAGTAGCTGTCGAGCAGCGCGTCCGACGCGATGCCGCGGATCACGTACGCGAGCTTCCACGCGACATTGTCGGCATCGTCGATGCCCGAATTCGCGCCGCGCACGCCGAAGATCGGCACGAGATGTGCGGCATCGCCGCAGAACAGCACGCGGTCGTGCCGGTAGCGTTCGAGCGTCAGCGCGTTCGCCTTGTAGATCGTGATCCAGATGGGCGACCACGCGCCGCGCTCGCCCATCATGTCGAGCAGGTCCTGCACGCGCGGGATCACGTTCTCCGGCTTCACGGCCGCTGCGGGATCCTCGTCGTCACGCAACTGGTAGTCGATCCGCCATACGTTGTCGGGCTGCTTGTGGACGAGCACGGTCGAGCCCGGATTCGACGACGGATCGAAGTAGGCCAGGCGTTCGGTCGGCCGGTCGCTGTCGAGCGCGATGTCGACGATCACATAGCGGCCCTCGTAGGTCGTGCCGCGCAGCGACAGGCCGAGCGCGTCGCGCATCGTGCTGCGGCCGCCGTCGCACGCAACGACCCAGTCGGCATCGAATGCGTAGCCGCCGAGCGGCGTGTCGACGTCGATGCGCACACCGTCCGGCAGCCGCGTCACGCCGGTCACCTTCGTCTGCCAGCGGATCTCGATCAGGTCGGGCTGGCGCAGCGCGGCATCGAGCAGGAATTGTTCGATGTGATATTGCGCGAGATTCACCATCGGCGGCAGCTTCTGGTTCGCGTCCTGCGGCATCGTGAAATGCAGCACTTCGTCGCGCCGGTAGAAACTGCGGCCGCCGGTCCATGGCAGCCCCGTGCGCAGGAAATCGTCGAGCGCGCCGAGCCGCTCGACGATCTCGAGGCTGCGGCGCGAGATGCAGATGGCGCGGCTGCCGTGGCAGACCGAATCGTCGGCTTCGATCAGCACGCTGCGGATGCCGTGATTCGCGAGGCCGAGCGCGACGGCGAGGCCCACGGGGCCGCCGCCGACGATCGCGACGCGATGCCGGCGCGTGTCGATGCCGCCGTCACGCTCCGGCAGATGCGCGGGATGGCGCTCGGCGACGAACGGGTAGGGCTTGAAGTCGATATCCATCGTTGGCTTCCAGGGTGGTCCGGTTCGACGTGCCCGCATCGGTGAAGCGATGTGGGCAGCTGGTCGATCCAGTATGGAAGCCGGTCGTGCCGCCGTTGTCCCCATTTCGGGTACGGCGGCGGTCGCGCTACGCCCGGTGCGAGCCGACGCGTTTCAGGGCTGCATGCACAGCGCGAACAGTTCTCGCTGGCTCGAAATGCCGAGGCGCCGATACGCGCGTTTCTGGTAGGTCACGACGCTCGACGCCTTTACGCCCATCGTCTCGCCGATGTCATGCGCGGTCTGGCCTTCGAGCACGCCGCGCAACACGTCGAGTTCGCGCTTCGACAATGCCGGGCACGCATGGCGCAGTCGCGCGAGCATGCGTTGCGGGATGCCGATCTGCGCCGCGCCGGCCAGCGCGTAGTGATGCTTGGCGGCCTGCGCGATCAGCGGCGCGAGCGCCTCGATCGTCGCGATCTCGCGCGGCTGGAATGCGCCGCTGCGATGCGCGCGATACAGGTTGATCGACAGCCAGGTTGCATCGTCGGGCTGCATCAGCAACGCGAGCCGGTCGGACACGTCGGGGCCGCGATAGCACGCCGCGCGATACGCTTCGTGATCGATCTCGTCGCCGGCCTGCTGGTGCAGCAGCACGCCGTGCCGGTGCGTGCCGCGCCGGGCGGCCGAGACGATCGGCTGGTTGCCGTCGAGTGCGTAGAAGTGTCGCGCGTACGTGTCGGCGACGTCGCGCAGATAGCGGCCGCCGCGATGATCGGCGACGGACAGCGTGCGCGGGCGGTTGCCGAACTCGTACGCGAAGATCGTGCACTGCGTGATCGACAGTGCATCGTCGAACAGCCTCAGGATTTCGCCGGCGAACGCGTCGGGCTCGTTGCCGCCGATCGCGGCGACGAGGCGCGTCGCGCGGGACACGTCCAGTTGCGCGGAGAAAGTCGGTCGCTCGAGACGCCAGGTGCGCATGGTGCGGGGAGAGGGCGGAATGGTCCGGCGATTGTAATCGGCGGGACGCGGCGCGGGAGTCGGGAGATGCCCGCAAACGAGGGTGAGTCGGAAAGCGGACGGGCGCACGATTTCGGCGCCGGAAAAGAGAAAAGGTCTGACAAGCGACGCTTGTCAGACCTTTATGTCTTGGTGCCGGAGATAGGAGTCGAACCTACGACCTTCGCATTACGAATGCGCTGCTCTACCAACTGAGCTACACCGGCAGCAGAGAAATGAAATTATATGGTGAAATCCGCGATCTTGGCAATAGGTTTTGCGAAATTTTTTCAGCTTGCTGCGGCTGCTTCGCGAAACCCTCGATCCGGCGGACTTTCCGCTTTCACTTCACTGCGATGCAACCCGTTAGGGCCACATCGCGAAGGCGCGATTGTACTGATGTCTCGCACCCTCGTCCAGTGCTGCAGTGCAATTATTTTGCTTCGTCGTGATAGCCGGTCACGCGCTCGACTTCGTTCTTCGAACCGAGGAACACGGGCACGCGCTGGTGCAGGCCGGTCGGCTGAACTTCCATGATGCGCTGCGTGCCGGTCGTCGCGGCGCCGCCTGCCTGTTCGACGATGAACGACATCGGGTTCGCTTCGTACATCAGGCGCAGCTTGCCCGGACGATCGGGCGTGCGCTTGTCGGCCGGGTACATGAAGATGCCGCCGCGATTCAGGATCCGGTGCACGTCGGCCACCATCGACGCGATCCAGCGCATGTTGAAGTTGTCGCCGCGCGGGCCGTCCTTGCCGGCGTTCAGCTCGTCGACGTAGCGCTTGACCGGGTCGTACCAGTGGCGCGCGTTCGATGCGTTGATCGCGTATTCGCGCGTGTCGGCCGGGATCTGCATGTTGCTCTGCGTGAGCACCCACGAGCCGACTTCGCGGTCGAGCGTGAAGCAGTTCACGCCGTTGCCGGTCGTCAGCACGAACACCGTCTGCGGGCCGTAGACGGCGTAGCCGGCCGCGACCTGCTGCGTGCCGGGTTGCAGGAACGATTCCTCGGTCGCCTGCTTGCCGTCCGGGCAGCGCAGCACCGAGAAGATCGTGCCGATCGACACGTTCACGTCGATGTTCGACGAGCCGTCGAGCGGATCGAACACGAGCAGGTATTCGCCGCGCGGGTAGTTCGCCGGGATCGGGAAGAACGTTTCCATTTCTTCCGACGCCATCGCGGCGAGGTTGCCACCCCATTCGTTCGCGTCGAGCAGGATTTCGTTCGACAGGATGTCGAGCTTCTTCTGCACTTCGCCCTGGACGTTCTCGCTGCCGGCGGTGCCGAGCGCTTCGCCGAGCGCGCCCTTCGACACGTTGTAGCTGATCGCCTTGCACGCGCGGGCGACGACTTCGATCAGCAGGCGCAGGTCGGCGGGGAGGTTGTTGGTCTCACGTTGCTGTTCGATCAGGAACTTCGACAGCGTGGTGCGGCGGGCAATGGACATGACAGACTCCGAAAGGCCAAAGAATCCTTGAATGGCCGCAATTTTACCCGTCGCGCCTCCGGTGCCGCCGGCTTTTTTCGTCCGGTTACATGGCCGGGTGCCCGAAGCGGCGCGGTATCGGGCGGCGACGCCGGGCGGGGTGCGCCTCGCCGCGGAGGCCGCCCGAGCGGTCCGACCCCGCGAGCGCGTGCGGTTGCAGCCGTGCTCGTGCAATAAAAAAGCCGGCGCCGCGTGAGGCGGCACCGGCTCGATCGCGCGGACGCGACAGGTCGAACGCGCAAGTTACGCGAGCGCCTTCTCGACGATCTCGCGCACGTCACGCGATTTCGCGCCGGCCGCGACCTGTTCGAGCGCTTCGCGCATCCGGTCGCGCAGCGCCGGCGTGAAGCGGCGCCACAGTTCGAGCGAGCGCGCGAGGCGTGCGGCGACCTGCGGGTTGATCGCGTCGAGCGCGAGCACCTGTTCGGCCCAGAACGCGTAGCCCGAACCGTCCGCCGCATGGAATTGCGCGGGATTGGCCGCGCAGAAGCTGAAGATCAGCGAGCGCGCGCGGTTCGGATTCTTCAGATTGAACGCCGGGTGCGCGAGCAGCTTGCGCACCTTCGCGAGCGTCGGCTGCGCGGGCGTACCGCGTTGCGCCGCCTGCATCGCGAACCACTTGTCGATCACGAGCGCTTCCTTCTCGAAGCGGCGGTAGAAGTCGTCGAGCGCGTGCTCGGCCGGCCCGTTCGCGCCCGCGGCGGCCGCGGACAGCAGCGCGCCGAGCGCAGCCGCGCGATCGGTCATGTTGTTCGCCGCGTCGTACTGGGCCGTGGCGAGGCGTACCGCATCGGCCGGATCGTCGAGTTCGGCCAGATACGCGAGCGCGAGGTTCTTCAGCGCGCGGCGGCCCGAGGCTTCAGGCGTCGGCTCGTAGGCGCCGGGCGTCTGGTGCTGCTCGTACGTAGCGAGCCAGTCGGCGCGCAGCGCGGTTGCGAGCTGGCGGCGCACGAACTGGCGCGCGCGATGCACGGCGGCCGGATCGGCCTCGGCCATCTGATCGGCGAGATAGGTTTCCGACGGCAGGGTCAGCGCGAGTTCGCGGAACGCCGGCGACAGGCTTTCATCGGTCAATACGCGGCGGAACGCGGCGACGAAGTTCTCGCCGAGCGTGAGCGACGCGTTGGCGGCCGCCCGCGCGGCGAGCGTCAGCAGCGCGCGCGTCGCGAGGCGCTGGCCGGCCTCCCAGCGGTTGAACGGATCGCTGTCGTGCGCGAGCAGGAACGCGAGATCGTCGTCGCTGTAGTCGTACTCGACGATCACCGGCGACGAGAAGTTGCGCAGCAGCGACGGCAGCGGCGCTTCCGGCACGTCGACGAACGTGAAGGTCTGCTCGGTGTCGGTGAACTCCAGCACGCGCGTCGTGCCCGATGCAGCGGCTTCGCCGTCGAGACGCAGCGGCAGGTCACGGCCGTCGCGGCCGATCAGGCCGATCGCGAACGGGATCAGGAGCGGCCCCTGCTGCGTTTCGCGCGCGGCCGGCGACGCGTCGCCGTAGCCCTGCGCGAGCGTGACCGTATAGCGGCGTGCGGCCGCGTCGTACGCGGTGCGCACCGACACGCGCGGCGTGCCGGCCTGGCTGTACCAGCGCTCGAACTGCGCGAGGTCGCGTCCGTTCGCGTCGGCCATCGCGTGACGGAAGTCATCGCAGGTCACCGCGTGGCCGTCGTGGCGCTTGAAGTAGAGGTCCATCCCCTTGCGGAAGCCGTCGCGGCCGAACAGCGTCTGGTACATCCGCACGACTTCCGAGCCTTTCTCGTAGACCGTCATCGTGTAGAAGTTGTTGATCTCGACGTAGCTCTCCGGGCGCACCGGGTGCGCCATCGGGCCCGCGTCCTCCGCGAACTGCAGCTGGCGCAGCACGCGCACGTCCTCGATGCGCTTGACCGCGCGGGCCGCCGATTCGACCGCGTCGCCCGCGGCCATGTCGGCCGAGAACTCCTGGTCGCGGAACACCGTCAGGCCTTCCTTCAGGCTCAACTGGAACCAGTCGCGGCAGGTCACGCGGTTGCCGGTCCAGTTGTGGAAGTACTCGTGGCCGACCACCGACTCGATGTTCGCGAAATCGGTGTCGGTCGCGGTCTCGGGGTTCGCCAGCACGTACTTCGTGTTGAAGATGTTGAGCCCCTTGTTCTCCATCGCGCCCATGTTGAAGTCGCCGACCGCGACGATCATGAAGCGGTCGAGATCGAGCTCGAGGCCGAAGCGCTTTTCGTCCCAGCGGATCGAGTGGATCAGCGAATCCATCGCGTGACGCGTCTTGTCGAGATCGGCCGGTTCGACCCACACCTGCAGCAGCTTTTCCTTGCCGGAGCCGGTGGTGATCGTTTCCTCGATCGCGACGAGCTTGCCCGCGACCAGCGCGAACAGATAGCTCGGCTTGCGGAACGGGTCTTCCCATTTCGCGAAGTGGCGGCCGTCGGGCAGGTCGCCCGAATCGACGAGGTTGCCGTTCGACAGCAGCACCGGGTACGCGGCCTTGTCGGCACGCAACGTGACGACGTACGACGCCATCACGTCGGGGCGGTCGAGGAAGTAGGTGATGCGGCGAAAGCCTTCGGCTTCGCACTGCGTGAAGAAGTTGCCGCTCGACACGTAGAGGCCCGACAGCGTCGTATTCTGGTCGGGGGCGCACGCGCTTTCGAGCGTCAGCTCGAACGTGTCGGGTACGTTCTCGACGGTCAGCCCGTGCTCGTGCGCGCGCACCGCGCCGTGCGGTGCGCCATCCAGCCGCGCGCCGAGGAATTCGAGCGCCTCGCCCATCAGTTCCAGGTGCGGCGCGGGCGCGGCATCCGGATTGCGGCGCACGCGCATCGTATTCCTGACGATCGTGCGGGCCGGCGCGAGATCGAATTCGAGTGCGACGGAATCGATGAGGAAGGCCGGCGGCGTGTAGTCGGCGCGGCGGATCACGGTGGAGGAGGCGTTGTCGGACATGGTCGTCGAGATCGGTGGAGTGGGGGACGGGCCCGTCGCGCGGGCCAGGCGAACCGGGCCATTGTACAAAGGCTTGCGGCTGCGTGTCGGGCGAACTTTTTACCGCTTCCGCCAGTCCGCGTATTATCGGCATCCCGTTGTGGTTCGCGCGGTGCGACGAACGGGTGACGGATCGACGAGGATCAACATGAAACGCGATTGGATTTTTCGCGGTGCGGGCTGGGCGGCGGCGCTGTGCGTCGCGCTGCTGACCGGCTGCACCAGCTACGTGACCACCCAGGTCACGGCCTTCTCCGACTGGAGCGGCAGCGACGCGACGCGCACCTATGCGTTCACGCGCACGGACGCGCAGAAGAACAGCATCGAGCAGTCGACCTACGAGCCGATCGTCGCGAACGAGCTGTCCGCGTACGCGTTCCGGCAGGTGCCGCAGTCGCAGGCCCGCTATCTCGTCGGGCTGACCTATGCGGTCGGCAGCGATCTCGTGACGGTGCCGCAGCCGGTCTACTACGATCCGTGGTTCGCGCCCGGGCCGTACTGGCGGCGCGGGCCGTGGAATCCCTGGGGCCCGTGGGGGCCCTGGGGGCCGATGCCGGCCGGCTATGTCGCGCAGACGTACCAGGTGTTCGACTACATGCTCGGTATCCGCATCACCGAGCGCGCGACCGGCAAGGAGGTCTACAACGTGTCCGCGCGCACGACCGGCGACAACGGCACGCTGCTGTACGCGATGCCGTTCCTCGCGCGCAGCGCGCTCGCCGATTTCCCGTTGTCGAACGGCGCGGTCCGCTCGGTTCGGCTGCCGGTCGACAAGCGCGGCGGGCCGGCGGCGCCGGCCGCCAACGAGCGCGCGGTGCCGGCGGCGCCCGCCTCGGGTGCGGCCGTCGCGAAGTAAAGCGGCATCCACTCCGGCGCGGCCGCCCGGCCGCGCCAGCCACCTTCCTTTCCGTCAGACCCCGATACCCAGCAGCGCCAGCGCGCCGAGCACGACGAACAGCACAGCTGCGATCCCGTGCACGAGCTTCGTCGGCAGACGATGCGCGAAGCGGTCGCCGAGCAGGATCGCCGGCACGTTCGCGAGCATCATCCCGAACGTCGTGCCGGCCACGACACCGATGTAGTCCTGGAAGCGCGCGGCCAGCGCGACGGTCGCGATCTGCGTCTTGTCGCCCATTTCCGCGAGGAAGAACGCGACGAGCGTCGCGCCGAACACGCCGAGCCGCGAGCGGGTCGCATTGGCTTCGTCCTCGTCGAGCTTGTCCGGTACGAGAATCCACAGCCCCATCGCGATGAACGAGAACGCGAGCGCCCAGCGCATGATCGACGGCGTGACGAGCGCGCCCAGCCATTCGCCGAGCGCGCCGGCGAAACCATGGTTGACGAGCGTCGCGACGAGCACGCCGAGAATGATCGGCACCGGCTTGCGATAGCGCGCGGCCAGCACGAGGGAAAGCAGTTGGGTCTTGTCGCCGATTTCAGCGAGGGCGACGGCGCCGGTGGAGATCAGGAAGGCTTGAGACACGAATGGGGTTCCGCGGGCCGTTGTTGTGCGTGCGAGCGACGATCCACCGCGCGCCGGGCCCTGATGCGGCGCGCAGTGAACCATCGGTCTCGCCAGGCCAACGTGGCTGCGTCCGCCATGGCCGAACGGCCAAGTCTGTTGACGGACGCCTCCGTCACGATGCACGCCGGGGGCGCGGGACATCGAGCGGAGCGGCTACTCCCCAATGAGCGGCGCATTCTAGCACGGCGCGTTGCGCGCCGGAAAGCAGCCGGGCCGCCGTGCGGCGCACTGAAGCGGCTTCGATTGCCGACATGCACGGCGGCGAAGCTGCCGCGCGTGTCGGAACGTGCCGGCCGCGGGTCGTTACGCGGCGGCCGGGCGGCGCGCGGCGCCGCGTTCGTGCACGAGTTCGCCGGCCGCGTAGGTGCGGTATACCGCGCGGTCGTCGCCGAGCAGCGCGAACGCGAACAGCAGTTCCTCGAGCGACTCCGCGCGCTTCGTACGGCGCGCGAGCAGCGGCGTCGCCTGCGGATCGAGCACGACGAAGTCGGCTTCGGTGCGCGGCTTGAGCGTGCCGACCGTGTCGGCGAGGTCGAGCGCCTGCGCGGCGCCGGCCGTCGCGAGCCAGAACATCCGCGTGGCGGTCAGGTGGTGGCCCGACAGCCGCGCGACCTTGTGCGCCTCGTTCATCGTCTGCAGCATCGAGAACGACGTGCCGCCGCCGACGTCGGTCGCGAGCGTGACGGGCACGTCGTGTTCGCCGGCCTTGTCGAAGTCGAACAGCCCGCTGCCGAGGAAGAAGTTCGACGTCGGGCAGTGCGCGACGACGGTGCGCGTCTCGGCCATCCGGCGGCGATCCTCGTCGTCGAGGTGGATGCAGTGACCGTACACCGCGCGCGGACGCAGCAGCCCGTAGCGGTCGTAGATGTCGAGATAGCTGCGATGGCCGGGGAACAGCTCGGCCACCCATTTCACCTCGTCGACGTTTTCCGCGACGTGGCTCTGCACGAACACGTCCGGATGGCGGCGCGCGAGTTCGCCGCACGCCTCGAGCTGCGCCTCGGTCGACGTCGGCGCGAAGCGCGGCGTGAGCGCGTACATCTGGCGGCCCTTGCCGTGCCAGCGGTCGATCAGCTCGGCGCTGTCGTCATAGCCCGACTGCGCGGTGTCGCGCAGGAATTCGGGGCAGTTGCGGTCCATCAGCACCTTGCCCGCGATCATCCGCAGGTCGCGCGCGTCGCTTGCGGCGAACAGCGCATCGGCCGATTGCTTGTGCACCGTGCAGTAGACGAGTGCGCTCGTCGTGCCGCACGCAAGCAGTTCGTCGACGAAGAAGTCGGCGACTTCACGCGCATGCTCGGGGTCGCCGAACTGGCGCTCGGTCGGGAACGTGTACTTGTCGAGCCACGGCAACAGGCCCGGCGCCGGCGACGCGATCATGTCCGTCTGCGGATAGTGGATGTGCGTGTCGATGAAGCCGGGCACGATCAGCTTGTCGCGCAGGTCGTGGACCACCGCATCGCGCGCGAGCGTCGCGGCGAGCGCCGCATACGGGCCGATCGCGACGACCTTGCCGTCGTCGACGATCAGGAGCCCGTCGGTCTCGTGGTTCGCGGCCTGGCTCGATTGCGCCGGGTCGCCGTTGAAGGTCAGCAGCTGGGAACGGAAAGCGGTTTGCGTCATGACGAATGGTCCTGCATCAAGGTAAGGCGAACAGAAGAAAGCGATCGGCGCAGCACGGCGGCGGGACGGTGCGTCGCGAGCGGCAGCGGCACGCGGCGTGCGGCGCGGCCGGCGGCGATGGCATGGGCGAACGTGGCGGCCGAAGCCGCCCGCAAGTGGTTGCCCGCGCACCTCGCGGCCGTTGCACCCGCATCCGGTGCGGCGGCGAACGGCACGGCCAGCCGCGACGGCCGGTGCGCACAAGCGTCGACACACGGCGCCGTCGCGCCGCATGCACGCAGCCCACCGGCCCGGGGCCAGGCCGAACCGGTGAGCGCGAAGCGGATGCCGTTGCCGTGTTTCATCTGTCTAGCGTTCCTCGATGCGGGCCGTCACGCCGCCTGCCAGTACGCGTCGAGGCGCGCGTACAGTGCGTCGCGCTGCGCCGGTTCGATGAACGACGCCTCGAAGCCGTTGCGGATCACCGCATGGACTTCGGCATCCGTGAGTTGCAGCCCTTCGGCCGTCGCGAAGTAGTTTTCATTGACGTAGCCGCCGAAATAGGCCGGATCGTCGGAGTTGATCGTCACCGCGACGCCGCGGTCGAGCAGCGCCTTCAGCGTGTGCTTCGCCATGTCGTCGAACACGCACAGCTTCAGGTTCGACAGCGGGCAGACGGTGAGCGCCGTGCGCGATCGGGCGAGGCGTTCGACGAGCGCGGCATCCTCGATGCTGCGCACGCCGTGGTCGATCCGGTCGACCTTCAGCACGTCGAGCGCTTCGTAGATGTAGGCGGGCGGGCCTTCCTCGCCCGCATGCGCGACGAGCTTCAGCCCGAGTGCGCGGGCCTTCTCGAACACGCGCGCGAACTTCGTCGGCGGATGGCCGAGCTCGGACGAATCGAGGCCCACGCCGATCAGGCGATGACGATAGCGTTCGAACAGCGGCAACGCGGATTCGAACGTCGCGAGCGCGTCCTCTTCCGACAGGTGGCGCAGGAAGCACAGGATCAGCTTGCTCGACAGCCCGCGTCGTTCGGCATCGGCGAGCGCGCGCTCGATGCCCGCGACGACCGTCTCGATCGGCACGCCGCGCTCGGTGTGCGTCTGCGGGTCGAAGAACAGTTCGGTGTGGACGACGTTGTCGGCGAGCGCGCGTTCGCAGTACGCGGCCGTCATGTCGTAGAAATCCTGCTCGGTGAGCAGCACGCTCGCGCCGGCGTAGTAGATGTCGAGGAACGATTGCAGGTCGGTGAACGCATACGCGGCGCGCAGCGCATCGATCGAGTCGTAAGCGAGCTTCACGCCGTTGCGCTGCGCGAGCGCGAAGATCAGTTCGGGCTCGAGCGAGCCTTCGATGTGGATGTGCAGCTCCGCTTTCGGCGCGCGGGCAATCTTGTCCTTGAATGTCGGGGTCATGGCGTCGTTCTTGGTCGGTCAGTAGGTAGGGGAAGCCTGCGCGGACGCATTCGCCTCGACGGCCTGCAGCAACTGCGCGGCCACCGAGATCGCAATCACTTCGGGCGCCTTGTCGATGATGCCTTCGACACCGATCGGGCAGCGCATCCGCGCGACCTGGGCCGGGTCGATGCCGATCGCGGCGAGCCGGTGATCGAACTGCACGCGCTTCGTGTGCGAGCCGGTCATCCCGAAGTACGCATAGTCGCCGCGTCGCAGGATGCGCTCGGCCAGCACGAAATCGAGTGCATGGTCGTGCGTCATCACGACGAAGTAGGACTGCGGCGGCGCGGCGTCGACCGCGTCCGCCGGGGACGCAGCCGCGTCGATCACGAGGTTGCCGATATCCGCGAGCGCGTCGGCCGGCGGGAACACCGCATCGGGCCCGTCGATCCAGCGCACCTGGCACGGCAGCGTCGCCAGCACCTTCACGAGCGCGGTGCCGATGTGCCCGGCGCCGAACAGCACGACGGGGAACGCATACGGCGCGATCGTCTCGGTCATCAGCGATACGCCGCCGGTTTCCCACAGCAGGCAGTCGGCACGCGCGGCTTCCGATTCGGGCTCGCTCAACAGCGGCGCGCCCGGCGAGGGGCCGAATGATACGCTACGCACGGTCGCGGCGCCGGCCGCGACGCGCTTCGCGAGCGACATGATCCAGCCGAGATCGCCGACGTCGAGCCGCTCGAACGCGAGCACCACGGCGCCGCCGCAGCACTGGCCGAGACTCGGGCCGAGCGCGAGCCGCTCGAGCCGGCGGGCGTGCGGCACGTGCGCGCCGTCCTTCAGCAGGTGCCGCGCGATCTCGATCGCCTTCCATTCCAGATGACCGCCGCCGATCGTATGGCGGGCCGTGTCGCGCGTGACGAGCATCTTGGTGCCGGCTTCGCGCGGCGCGGAGCCGTCGGTGTGCGCGACCGTCACGAGCACGGCCGCTTCGCCGTGCGCGAGCAGTTGCTGCAGATCGCCGAGCCAGGCTTCCATCAGCACGCTCCGTTCGGGACGACGCGGCACGACACGCGGCGCGGGCTGGCGGGCGCGGCGGCAACGAGGACGGACGGGAGCGGGGCCGGCCGGCTGCAGGGCCGATGCCGTGCGGTGGCCGCGGACTGACGGCGTGCGCGTACGGCGCCGCCGGACGCGCGGACGCCATGAGGGTGACGGATGCGGATGGTTTGCGTTGTCATGATGAATCCAGTCGACATTGCGGATCGGGCGCGCGTTACGCAGGGAGCGGTGAGACCGCCTGGCCTCGCGCACGTAGATCGCCATCCAGTCCCGAAGATAGCACCGCCACGCGGCCGGAACATGGCCGGGCGGTGATCCGGGCTATCAGGAGGCGATCATGTCGATCATAGGCCCGCCGCGCGGGATCGGGGGACGATGCATGCACATCGGGCCGAAACGCATGCGTGGCGGGGCGGGGGCGCGGCAATCGCGCGACACGCGTTCGCCCGGAAATCCAGGCGACGGCGGGGTAGGTGTTTACGCGCGGCGGCCGGGCAGGGCCGCCGGAGGCGTCGGCTGCAGCCGGGTGACGACTTGCCGGCGGCGCGCGGCCCGTTCGGCGGGGCCGCGCAGGCCATGGGCCAAAACGCGGCCGGCCGGTCAGCCCGCGAGCTTGCGGCGATGGCGCCAGAGGCTCGCGACGACCGCGACCAGGATCACGGCGAAGCCGATCAGCGCCCAGCCGGGCAGCAGGATGCCGAAGATCGGCGGGTAGACGGTCTCGCACAGCCCGGCGACCTTGAACATGCCGGGGAACCACTGCGCGGGCGGCAGGCTGTCGACGATCGGCTGCAGCGTGTCGAAGCCGCAGCTGAAGCCCGGATTCATCTGGATCGACAGGTGCCGTGCGGCCGTGCCGACACCGCCGGCCGCGGCGATCGCGATCAGCAGCTCGAGTACCCAGACGCCGCGCCAGTTGCGGATCCCGGCAGCCAGGAACGCGAAGATCCCGATCGCGCAGAAGAAGTAGCGCTGGATGATGCACAGCGGGCACGGGTCTTCGTTCTTCACGTACTGCAGGTACAGCGCGCCGGCCAGCAGGGCGATGCACACCCATCCGAGCAGCATCAGCAGGCGGCGTTCGCGGCGTAGTGCAAGCGTGTAGTCGTTCATGTCGGCGGGGTTCCTCGTCGGTCGGTCCGGAAAACAATCGCGCGATTTTAGCGCGAACGGTCTGGCACGAAACTGACAGCGCGCGTGCGGCACCCTGCCGCACCGCGCTCGGTCCGCCGACGATCGGCGGGCGCGGTCAGCGGATCGTGTTCAGCACGGCCTCGACCGACTGGCCGATCGCGAGCAGCGCGTCGTCGCGATGCGGCGCCGCCGCGAGCATCAGGCCGACCGGCGCTGCGTCGCGCGGATGGCACGGCAGCGACAGCCCGCACGCATCGAGGAAGTTGAACGCGCTCGGGTTGCGCAGGATCAGCGCGTTGGTGCGCGTGAACGCGTCGTCGTCCGTTTCGAGTTCGGCGATGCGCGGCGGCACGACCGGCACCGTCGGCGCGACGAGCGCGTCGAAGCGCGCCCAGACCGTGTGCGCGGCTTCGTCGAGCATCGCGGCGCGCGCGGCGAGCAGGTCGAGATAGTCGGCGGCGCTCGCGGGTTCGCCCTTCAGGATCCGCGTCAGCACGCGCGGGTCGTACTGGTCGCGATGCGTGGCGAGCAGCGGACGATGCCACGCGTACGCCTCGATCGGCGAGAAGCCGAAACGGTTGATCTCCGGCAGCCGGTCGAGCGCGGGGAAGCGCACTTCGGTGACGATCGCGCCGGCGGCTTCCAGATGCTTGAGCGCGGTGTCGAGCGCGGCCGCGACGTCGGCATCGACGCCGTCCGTCACGTAGTTCGTCAGCACGCCGAGCCGTACGCCTTCGAGCGGCCGGGCGGCCGGCACGTGCGGCTCGAGCCCCGCCAGCATCCGGTCGACGAGCGCGCAGCACGCGACCGTGAGGCCGATCGGGCCGAACGAGTCGAGCGTCGTCGACAGCGGCACGCCGCCTTGCGTCGGAATCCGGCTCGCGGTCGGCTTGAAGCCCGTGAGCCCGCACAGCGCGGCCGGGATGCGGATCGAGCCGCCGGTGTCGGTGCCGAGCGCGACGGCGGCCATCCCGTCGGCGACCGACGCGGCCGCCCCCGACGACGAGCCGCCCGAAATCCGCGCGTCGCCCGGCACGTCGCGGTGGTACGGCGAGCGCGGATTGCCGAAGTGCGGATTCAGCCCGAGCCCCGAGAACGCGAATTCGCTCATGTTGGTGCGGCCGACCAGCACCGCGCCCGCGCGCTTGAGCCGCGCGACGGCGACCGCATCGGTGCGCGCGGCCGGTGCGCCGTCGAGCACGCGCGAGCCCGCGCGCGTCACCTGGCCCGCGACGTCGAACAGGTCCTTGACCGATACCGGAATGCCCGCGAGCGGCGACAGCACGGTGCCCGCGGCGCGCAGCCGGTCGTGCGCGTCGGCGGCCGCGCGGGCGTTGTCGGCATCGACTTCGGTGAAGACGACCGCGCCCTGGCCCGCCGGATCGGCGATCCGGTCGAGCGCGGTGTCGACGAGCGCGCGGCTCGTGGTCCGGCCGGCGGCGAGGTCGGCGGCGAGCTGGGCGAGCGGGGGGAACGGCGTGAAAGTGGTCATGGCGGCTCAGGGGCGAAGATGTTGGACAAGCGTGGAGCGGAACGAATCGATGTGGCTTTCGACGGCTGCGCGCGCACCGGCGGCGTCGCGGGCGGACAGCCGGTCGAACAGCGCGCGGTGCTCGTGCTGGACGTCGGCGAGATGGTGCGGTTCGGACAGCGTGACGAACCAGAAGCGCAGCGAGCGCTCGTGCAGCGCGCGCAGGATGTCGGCGAGCACCGCATTGCGCGCGGCCGCGGCGATCGTCTGGTGAAACGCGCGGTCGAGCTCCATCATGCCTTCGACGTCGTGCGTGTCGACGCAGGCCTGCCCGTCGTCGAGCAGCGCGGCCAGGTGCGCGAGATCGTCGGGTGTCGCATGGCGCGCGGCGAGTTCGGCGCAGTGCGCTTCGTTGATGCGCCGCACGTCGATCACCGCGACGATGTCGTCGAGCGACAGCGGCTGCACCATCAGGCCCTTGCGCGGCATCACGGACAGCAGCCCTTCGAGCACGAGCCGATGCACGGCCTGGTGCACCGGCGTGCGGCCGATCCCGGTGCGTGCGACGAGGTCGGCTTCGTTGAGCGCGGCGCCCGGCTTCAGGCGCATCGTGATGATGTCCCGCTGGATCAGCGCGTACGCGCGCTCGGCAAGGCTGGCCGGCGATGCGGCGGGGCGGTCGCGTGCGACGTCGGTCAGCGTACTCATGCGGGCGGCGGCAGCGGGGCCGGAGGGGGCGCGATCATGACGCGGAGGCTCGGAAAGCGTGGACGATCTCTGGATATTATTGTGATATATCACGGATGTCCACTGGGGAAGATATCGGGAAAGCCGGTGCCGGCGCGTGAGCGGAGCCGCCCCGCGGCACGACTTGCCACCGACTTGCAACAATATCGACAGGATGTTGCAGGTTTGCCGCGCGATCGTGCACTGAAGCATAATGAATCTTCGTCAATCCATACGCGCGAGCGACGTACCAGACCATCGTCATGAGCGAAACCACGCCTTCCCCGGCCGGTCTGCCCGGCACCTCTTCCGCTTCTTCCGATTCCCCCCGCCCCGATCCGGCGAAAACGCCCGATGCGCCGGCCACGCAGGCCGCCGCGCACAACGTCGCCGACGACGGCGCGTCGCCCGTCACGGCCGCGTCCGAGCCGGGCGCGCCCGGTGCGGCAGGCGCCGTAGGCGATGGCGCTGCCGCAGCCGCGCCGCCGAAGCCCGGCGCGCCGCCGCCCGGATTCGGCGCGCAGCCCGATTTCGACACGCCGCGGCCGCCGCCCGCGAACGCGCAGAATGCGCCGCCGGCCTACCTGAAGCAGAGCGACACGCCGTGGTCGGTGTTCGGCCGGATCGTCGCGGCGCGCGCGCGGCGGCTGTTCGACCGCGCCGGCCAGCGCATCACGCAGCGCACGCTGCGCATCGGCGTGTCGGCGCGGATCTTCCATCCGGAGCCGGGCGCGAAGGGGCTGCGCGGCAAGACGCTGCAGTATCTCGAGGAATCGATCGCTCACTGGGTGATGTCGCGCGACGTGCTCGTGTTCATGATTCCGACCGTCGGCCATCAAGGCATGATCCATCCGAGCAACATCCGCCTGCGCGATTACGCGAAGCATCTCGACGGCCTGCTGCTGCAAGGCGGCGCCGACGTGTCGCCGCAGACCTACGCGGCGTCGGATGCGCGTCCCGAATGGCCCGGCGATCGCGTGCGCGACATGTACGAGCTCGAGCTGCTGCACGAATTCGTCGAGTCCGGCAAACCCGTGCTCGGCGTGTGTCGCGGCTGCCAGCTGATCAACGTCGCGTTCGGCGGCTCGTTGTACCAGGACATCGCCACCGACGTGCCGACCGCGAATGCGCACGTGAGCGAGCATTACGACCAGCATCGTCACGCGATCCGCTTCCCCGACTCGTCGACGCTCGCGAGTATGTTCCCGGGGCGCAGCGAAGCGATCGTCAACTCGATTCACCACCAGGCGATTCGCGATCTCGGCCGCGATCTGAACATCGAGGCCGTATCGGCCGGCGATGGAATCATCGAAGGCATTCGCCATCGGCGCTCGCCGTTCGTCGTCGGCGTGCAGTGGCATCCGGAGTTCCATCGCGCGGGCGGCTCGGAACTGCTCGACTGCACGCCGCTGCTCGATGCGTTCCTGCGCGCGGCGCGTGAAACGCGTCTGTAGCACGCCGCATTTTCCGTGTTGCACGAAGGCCGGCCGCATCCCGATAAATTCGAGATGGGGCCGTTTCGTTTTGAACGATAATCGCGAGTTCCGATTCGTTCGCCGGAGTCTGACGTTGGTTTTCCGAAACTTTTCCCCTGCACGATGCGCAACGTGGATCGTTGCGCTGGTTGCCTGCGCGCAAGCGGGCGCGGCCTGGTCCGCCGACGCGAGCGCACCTGTTGCCGGCACGCGTCCGGCGGTCACGAGCCTGAGCGGCGGCGCGTCATCGGCGGCATCGGGCGCGGTCGCGACGGACGCCGCCGCACAAGGCAACGTCGCCGAGCTGACGCAGATGCTGCACGACGGCCGGATCGTCGAGATGCGCACCACGTACAACGGCAGCTACGGCGCGAGCCTGATGTTCGATCCGCGCGAGATGACGTATTACGTCGCGCTGTTCCAGGACAAGAACCTGTGGCGCGTGATCCGTTCGCAGGAAAAGAATCGCGCGGAGACGGTGTACGCGAACTTCGTGCAGCAGACCGCGCAGCTCGCCGATATCGAGATCCGCCAGACCGAGCTGCAGGCGCAGAAGGCATTTCTCGAGCGCGTGATCGCGCTGCAGGCGAATCGTGCGCAACAGTTGCAGGCCGATCTGAGCGTCGCGCGCAGCCAGCAGGCCGAAGTCGCGCAGCGGCAGAAGTCGGCGCAGGAGCAGGCGCAGGCGCTGCAGGTCGAGAAGCGGGCTGCGCAGTTGCAGTTGCGCGATCTGCAGGAGCAGGTGCGGCAACTCGAGAGACAGACCGAGACAGGGCTGCCCGCGCACAAGTAACGGTTCGTCGAACGGACGGAGCGAGACGAGCGAAAACCCGGCGAAGCGATCTTCGCCGGGTTTTTTATTGCGCGGGCGTCAGTGCGTGAACGCGTCCGGCGTGTCGGTCACGCGGCGGTGCGACAGTTGCGACGTCCAGTCGAAACCGGCCGCGCTCGGGTGTGCCGGGCGGGCCGGCTGCGTGGCGCGCAGCGCGTTCGCCATTGCGATCAACGTGGCCGGATCGTCGAGCGAGCCGCGTGCATCGCGCGTGTTGGCGATGCGCGGCGGTGGAGCGAGTCGATCGCGTGTGCCGGTGCCGGCCGCGTCGCGCGGGATCGGCGGATGCGCAGCGAGCCGCGGCACGACCGGTGTGCGGGTCGGTGACTTCGTCGTGCGCAGGCCGGTTGCTCGACGTGGTGAAGCAGGCGTGACGTGCCGCACGTCGGCCGTTGCTTGCGGGTGAAGCGTTGCCGGTCGAAGCGCGACGCGGTGCCTGGCTGGCGGCGATTCGACCGTGTGCGCGACGGGCGTCGCCATCTTGTGCTGCGGCATGACGCGCGTCGATGTATCCGGCTGTGCCGAGGCGACACGTATCGAGCCGGTCGATGTCGTGACGTGATCGGACGTACGGCCGGTCGCTTGAATCGCATGCACGGGCCCGAAACCCGCAGGCGGGTCGTACGTGCCGATCAGCCAGCCGATGATGCCGAGCGCGCCGATGCTCCAGCAGACCGCGTACATCGCGCGCCGGTCGCGAGGGCGGCGCGCGGGATGGCGCAACCACCGGGCAGGGGCCGCAGCCGGCGCGACAGCCCGCCCGCCCGAAGCCGGCAGCGCGGCCGCCGGTAGCGGTTGCCACCGGCATGCGCGGTGCGGCGAGCCGACATCGACGCAGGACGTCGTCAGGGTCGCGAGGCCGTGCTTGCCGGGCCGTGCGCCGGGTGCGCCGAGAAACCGCCATTCGCGGCCGAACGGCGGGACGTGATCGAGCGGATTGACGCGCGGGCGGGCGAGCGCGCCTTCGATCGGAACGAGGGGCGATGGGGTCATGAAAGGGGTACACCGTGCGATACGGGCAACCGTGCCGGCGCGCCGCGGAAATGTCGTTGCAAATCGTGACATTGTGGTCAGCCGGCGAAGGCAGGTCGATCAGATCAATCTGATTCTTGTGCCCGTTTGAGGGCGACTGGTACGAGGTGGGTGCCGCGACAGCCGGGACGGGCGCGCCACAAGGCAAATGTCGGCCTGGCGTGGCATGATTCGCGAATCATGCCGGCGGCGCGTCGTTACGCGCCGTGCCGTCGGCGGGCAGCGATGCCCGTGCGCGCGGGTCAACCCGGCGCGTCGCGCATCGCCGGATTCATGCGGCGCGGTATTCGCGCCATCCGAGCTGAGCGAGAAAACATGTCCACAGCGTCCCCTGCCATTGCGCAGGAATCGAAAGTCCGCACCGTCTTCCGGGTGGTCAGCGGCAATTTCCTGGAAATGTACGACTTCATGGTCTACGGGTATTACGCGTCGGCTATCGCGAAAACGTACTTTCCGAGCGGCAACGCCTTCGCATCGCTGATGCTGTCGCTGTCGGTATTCGGCGCGGGTTTCCTGATGCGGCCGGTCGGCGCGATCGTGCTCGGCGCGTACATCGACCATCACGGCCGCCGCAAGGGGCTGATCCTGACGCTCGGGCTGATGGCGATCGGCACGCTCACGGTGGCCGCGATACCGGGCTATGCGACGATCGGCGTGCTCGCGCCGGTGCTCGTGCTGCTCGGCCGGCTGTTGCAGGGCTTTTCGGCGGGCGTCGAGCTCGGCGGCGTGTCGGTCTACCTGTCGGAAATCGCGACGAAGGGGCACAAGGGGTTCTATACGTCGTGGCAGTCGGGCAGCCAGCAGGTGGCCGTCGTGTTCGCCGCGTTCGTCGGTGTCGTGCTGAACCGCGCGCTGCCGGTCGAGGAAATGACCGCGTGGGGCTGGCGCATTCCGTTCCTGATCGGCTGCCTGATCGTGCCGTTCCTGTTCCTGATCCGCCGGTCGCTGAAGGAGACCGACGAATTCCTGGCGAAGCGTCACCGTCCGACGATGGGCGAGATCATGCGCTCGATGCTCGACAACTGGGGCGTCGTGGTGGCCGGCATGGGGATGGTGATCATGACGACGGTGTCGTTCTACATGATTACCGCCTATACGCCGACCTTCGGCAAGGAAGTGCTGCACCTGTCGTCGCTCGATGCGCTGATCGTGACCGTCTGCGTCGGGATCTCGAACCTCGTGTGGCTGCCGCTGTCCGGTGCGTTGTCCGACCGCATCGGCCGCCGCCCGGTGCTGATCGCGTTCACCGTGCTGACGCTGCTGTCGGCTTACCCGGCCGTGCTGTGGCTCGTCGGCGATCCGTCGTTCCTGCGGCTGCTCGCGGTCGAGCTGTGGCTGTCGTTCCTGTACGCGTCGTACAACGGGGCGATGGTCGTCGCGTTGACCGAAGTGATGCCGGCCGACGTGCGTACGGCCGGCTTTTCGCTCGCGTACAGCCTGGCCACGACGATCGGCGGCTTCACGCCGGCGATCTCGACGCTGCTGATCCACCAGACGGGCAACAAGGCGGCGCCGGGGCTGTGGTTGAGCGTGGCCGCGATCTGCGGCTTGATCGCGACGCTCGTGCTGTACCGCACGGCCGACGCGCGCAACCAGTACAAGTCGGCCTGACGGCGGCAGGGCTAGCGCGCGGCGTCGGCCGCGCATCACATCGAAACAGGGAGCGCGATGCGCTCCCTGTTTCGATTGCGGTCATGCTTCGCGCAGCAGGTCGGCCACCGCAGCCGCCACGTCGCGCCACGCGCCCGGTGCAGGCTGGCGCGCGATCCTGGCCCGCGGATACCACGGGCAGTCGTCGCCGGTGAACCAGCGCCAGTCGGCGGCGAACGGCAACATGACCCACAGTGGCTTGCCGAGCGCGCCCGCGAGGTGCGCGACCGCCGTGTCGATCGTGACGACGCCGTCGAGGCGCTCGATCAGCGCGGCCGTATCGGCAAAGTCGTTCAGCCGGCCGTCGAGACGATGCACGCGCGGATGCGCGTCGACGCGCGCCCGTTCGTCGTCGTCGAGCGCGGGCTGCAGCACGATCCAGTCGATGTCCGGCAGCGCGAGCAGCGGCGCGAGCGCGTCGAACGGCATCGAGCGGTTTTCCTGCGCCTGGCGGCGTCCCGACCAGGCCAGGCCGAACTTGCGCTTCGACTGCCCGCCGAGCGAGCCGCGAAAGCGCCGGCGGGCGCCGTCGGGGGCGTCGAGGTAGCGCGAGCCGGCGATGTCGTCCGGCTGAAGCCCGAGCAGGAACGGCAGGCTCATCAGCGTGCAGGCGACGTCCGCGGCAGGCGGCTTCGCGGCGCCCTGCGCGACGAGCGTCACGCGCCAGCGCGACGCGGCCGGCGCCAGCAGCGCGACGAGCTCCGGCTGGACTTCGAGGACGACGCGCGCGCAGCGTGCGCGGACCAGCGGCACGAAGCGGACGAACTGCAGTGTGTCGCCGAACCCCTGTTCCGCGCGGATCAGCAGTGTGCGCGACGCAATCGGCTCGCCCTGCCAGCGCGGCAGCGTGCCGAGCGGCGTCGCGCCGGGCGTCTCGTGGCGCGCTTCGTAGGCGGGCAGGCCGCGCGTGAAGTCGCGCAGTGTCAGCAGCGTGACCGCGCGGTGCAGCCGCGCGAGCGTGAGATCGGGCGCGACGCGCAGCGCCTGGTCGTATGCGCGCAGCGCCATCTCGTGCGCGCAGAGCGCGTGATGCGCGTTGCCGAGATTCAGCCACGCGAGCCCGAACGACGGATCGAGCCCGACGGCGCGTTCGTAGTAGGGCAGCGCGTCGCGGTGGCGCGCCTGCGCGCAGAGCGCATTCGCGAGCCCGAACAGCGCGAGCGGAAACGGCGGATGCAGCGCGAGCGCGGCTTCGAATGCCGCGGCCGCCTCGGCATGCCGGCCGACCGCATCGAACGTATTGCCGAGATTGAAATGCGCGGCGACGAACCGCGGCTGCGCGGCGATTGCGGCCTGGAAGTGTGCGATCGCATCGTCGGCGCGCCCCATCGCGTTCAGCGCCATCGCGAGGTTGTTGTGCGCGCCCGCGTGCCCGGGCCGGAGCTCGAGCGCGCGACCGAACGCGGCGAGCGCGTCGTCGTGGCGGCCGAGCGCGTTCAGCGCGTTGCCGAGATTGTTGTGGATCGACGCGTCGTCGGGCGTGAGCCGCAGCGCGCGGCGGAAGGCGTCGATCGCATCGTCGTGGCGCTGCAGCGCCGCATACGCGTTGCCGAGGTTGTAGTGCGCGAGCGGAAATTCGGGCGCGAGCGTCAGCGCGTTGCGAAAGCGGTCGATCGCTTCGTCGAGCCGGCCGAGGGCTTTCAGCGCGTTGCCGAGATTGAGCTGCAGCGCCGCATCGTCCGGACGCAGCGCGACGGCGCGGCCGACGAGATCGGCCGCCTCGGCGTGCTGGCCCTGCTGGTGCCGCAGCACGCCGAACAGGTGCAGCGCGTCGGCGTCGGCGGGGTTGGAGGCGAGCGCGTTGCGATAGCCGTGCTCGGCCTCGGCGAGGCGGCCCGCACGGTGTGCGGCGTACGCCTGGTCGAATGCGGAATCCATGACGCGAAAACTGGCGGAAAGCGCGTATTTTCCCACACCGCGCGGCGGGGCCGCGGATCGGCCGGTCGGCATATGGCCCCGTCACGCGGAGCGGCGTAGACTTGCATGATCGCGTGTCATCGAGGTCCTCATGGCTGACACACTGTCCGATATCCCGCCCGTGCTGATCGTCGGCGCGGGACCGACCGGCCTTGCCGCGGCGATGAGCCTCGCGCGGGCCCACGTGCCGGTGCGCATCATCGATCGTCTCGTCGCGCCCGCGCCGTTTTCGCGTGCGATCGGCATCCAGGCGCGCACGCTCGAACTGCTGGAGCAGCATCGCGCGGTCGAGCCGTTTCTCGCGCTCGGTCATCGCGCGCATGCGGCCGAGCTGCATGCCGACGGCCGCGTGATCGCGCGGCTCGATTTCGATCCGCTGCAAACGCGCTATCCGTATCTGATGTTCCTCGACCAGAGCATCACCGAGCGGCTGCTCGCCGAGCATCTGGCCGGGATGGGCGTGAGCGTCGAGCGCGGTACGTCGCTGACCGCCTGCGACGCGGGCGGCACGTCGCTCGACGTGACGCTTCGCCGCGCCGACGGCCGCGACGAGTCGTTCACGCCGTCGTACCTGATTGCGGCCGACGGCGCGCACAGCACGGTCAGGCATCTGCTCGGCCTGGGCTTTGCCGGGCATGCGTTCGAACAGACGTTCCTGCTTGCCGATTTCGCGGCGATACCCGACTGGCCGGACGAAGAGATCCGCCTGTTTACGACATCCGCGGGCATCGCGGGCCTGTTTCCGATGGGGGGCGGTCGTTACCGGCTCGTCGCGGACCGGCCGCCCGGCAGCGATGCGTCGCCTGACGCGCCGGCGCCGTCGCTCGACGAATGCGACGCGATCATCCGCGCGCGCGTCGGCGCATCGATCGCGCCGAGCGATCTTGCATGGTCGTCCTATTTCCACCTGCACAGCCGGATGGTCGACCGGCTGCGTCACGGCCGCGTGTTCTTCGCGGGCGACGCCGCGCACGTCCACAGCCCGGCCGGCGCGCAGGGCATGAACACCGGCATCCAGGAGGCGTTCAACCTGGGCTGGAAGCTCGCCCGCGTCCTCCGTGCAGGCGCGCCCGAGCGATTGCTCGACACGTATCACGCGGAGCGCCACCCGATCGAGCGCGACGTGTTGCGGCAGACCGGTTTCGTCACGCAGGTCGTCGGAGCCGAGCGCGGCGCGATGAAGCTGCTGCGCGATCATGTCGTGCCGCTGCTGGCGTCGTTCGGGCCGATGCGCGACGCGGTCAGGCGCACGGTCAGCGAGCTCGGCGTGCAGTACCGGAAGAGTCCGCTCACGCTCGAGCGCGTGCTCGACGGCGGCCCGCGCGCCGGCGAACGCGCGCCCGATGCACTCGTGCACGTGCTCGACGGGCCGCTCGGTCGCGCGCCTGGCACGGCGCGGTTATACGATCTTCACGATCCGGCGAGCTTCACGCTGTTGCTGCTGGAAGAGCCGGTGAATACCGACGCCGGCGAGGTACCGCCGATCTCGGCCGACGCGCAGGTGCTCGTGCAGGGGCTCGAACGGATCATGCCGGAAGCGGTGCGCGTGTGGCGTGTCGCCGATGCCGAAGGCGACGGGGCGGCGGGGCTCGCGCAGGAATACGGCCGCTCGCGGCCGTCGTTCTATCTGCTGCGGCCCGACGGCTATGTCGCCGCGCGCGGGCGTACGGCAACCGACGCGAACGCGTTGCTGCGCCACTGCGAAAGCTGGTTCGCGGGCATGTCGGTGTCCGCGTAGCCGCGCTCAGGCCGGCGCCGCCGCGGGGACGAGCGCCGCGCGATGCGTGGCGATCGCGTCGCGCACGATCGGCGCCGCGCGTTGCCCGGCTTCGCTCGACGGATCGTCGAGCGCGGCGAGGAATGCGCGACGCATCCGCGGCTCCCAGAAGCGCCGGATATGCTCGGCGATCCCGGTCAGCGCTTCGTCGCGATCGGGCATCGATTCGAAGAATGCGCCGATCTGGTTGGCCATGTCGATCAGGTGGTCGTTGTCCATGGTTGCCTCACTTGCCTGTCGTCACGGCGGCCGGCGCGGCGGCGCGGCGCTCGAGCAGATCGAGCTGCTCCGTGTTGAAGCGCGCATACGAGCGCTGCCAGTCGGACGGTTGCGCAACCGGCATCACCTGCACGGCCGTCACCTTGTATTCGGGGCAGTTCGTCGCCCAGTCGGAACTGTCCGTCGTGATCACGTTCGCCCCCGATTCAGGGAAGTGGAACGTCGTGTACACGACGCCCGGCTGCATGCGGTCGGACACCCGCGCGCGCAACACGGTCTGACCGGCACGCGACTCGATGCCGACCCAGTCGCCGGTCCGGATCCCGCGATCTTCCGCGTCGTGCGGATGGATCTCGAGGCGATCCTCTTCATGCCACTGAACGTTCTCGGTCCGGCGCGTCTGCGCGCCGACGTTGTATTGCGACAGGATGCGGCCCGTCGTCAGGATCAGCGGATAGCGCTGCGTGACCTTCTCCGGCGTCGGAATGAACTTGGTGATCACGAACCGGCCCTTGCCGCGCACGAACGTGTCGATGTGCATGGTCGGCGTGCCGTCCGGCGCCTGTTCGTTGCACGGCCATTGAATGCTGCCGAGCGCGTCGAGCTTCTCGTACGACACGCCCGAGAAGGTCGGCGTGAGCCGCGCGATCTCGTCCATGATTTCCGACGGATGCGTGTAGTGCATGTCGTAGCCGAGCGCCTGCGACAGCAGCAGCGTGACTTCCCAGTCCGCGTAGCCCGCGAGCGGCGGCATCACCTTGCGCACGCGCGAGATCCGGCGTTCCGCATTCGTGAACGTGCCATCCTTTTCGAGGAACGTCGAGCCCGGCAGCAGCACGTGCGCGTATTTCGCGGTTTCGTTCAGGAAGATGTCCTGCACGACGATGCATTCCATCGCGGACAGTGCGGCCGCGACGTGCTGCGTGTTCGGGTCCGACTGGACGATGTCCTCGCCCTGGCAGTAGAGCCCCTTGAAGCTGCCGTCGAGCGCCGCGTCGAACATGTTCGGGATGCGCAGCCCCGGCTCCGGCTGCAGCGTGGCCGACCACGCCTGCTCGAACTGCGTGCGCACGACCGTGTCACCGATGTGACGGTAGCCGGGCAATTCGTGCGGGAACGAGCCCATGTCGCACGAACCCTGCACGTTGTTCTGGCCGCGCAGCGGATTGACGCCGACGCCTTCGCGGCCGACGTTGCCGGTCGCCATCGCGAGGTTGGCGATGCCCATCACCGTCGTCGAGCCCTGCGCGTGTTCGGTGACGCCCAGGCCGTAGTAGATCGCGGCGTTGCCGCCCGTCGCATAGAGGCGCGCGGCCTCGCGCACTAACTCGGCCGGCACGCCCGTCACGTCGGCGGTCGCCTCGGGCGAATTGTCGGCCTGCGCGACGAAGTCGCGCCATTGCTCGAACGCGCGCGTTTCGCACCGCTCGGCGACGAATGCGTCGGCCACCAGCCCTTCGGTGACGATCACATGCGCCAGCGCATTGACGATCGCGACGTTGGTGCCCGGGCGCAACTGCAGGTGGTGCGTGGCCTTCACGTGCGGACCGTCGACGACGTCGATGCGGCGCGGGTCGATCACGATCAGCTTCGCGCCTTCGCGTACGCGCCGTTTCAGTCGCGAGCCGAATACCGGATGGCCGTCGGTCGGGTTCGCGCCCATCACGACGATCACGTCGGCCTGGCCGACCGATGCGAACGTCTGCGTGCCGGCCGATTCACCGAGCGTCGTCTTGAGGCCATAGCCAGTCGGCGAGTGGCACACGCGTGCGCAGGTATCGACGTTGTTGTTGCCGAACGCGGCGCGCACGAGCTTCTGCACGAGATAGGTTTCCTCGTTCGTGCAGCGCGACGACGTGATGCCGCCGATCGAATCGCGGCCGTATTTCTGCTGCAGCTTGCGGAATTGCGTCGCCGCGTAGATGAGGGCTTCTTCCCAGCTCACTTCGCGCCACGGGTCGGTGATCTTCTCGCGGATCATCGGCTTCGTGATGCGGTCCTTGTGCGTCGCATAGCCCCACGCGAAACGTCCCTTCACGCAGGCGTGGCCTTCGTTCGCGAGACCGTTCTTGTGCGGCGTCATGCGCACGACCTGCGTACCCTTCATCTCGGCCTTGAACGAGCAGCCGACGCCGCAGTACGCGCAGGTCGTGACGACCGAGTGTTCGGCCTGGCCGAGTTGCACGACGGATTTTTCCTGCAGCGTGGCCGTCGGGCAGGCAGCGACGCACGCGCCGCACGACACACATTCCGACGCCATGAACGATTCGCTTTCGCCGGCGGCGACGCGCGATTCGAAGCCGCGCGCGGCGATCGTCAGCGCGAACGTGCCCTGCGTTTCCTCGCACGCGCGCACGCAGCGGTTGCAGACGATGCACTTCGACGGATCGTACGTGAAGTACGGATTCGATTCGTCCTTCGTGTCCTTCAGGTGATTCGCGCCATCGAAGCCGTAGCGCACTTCGCGCAGCCCGACCACGCCGGCCATGTCCTGCAGCTCGCAATCGCCGTTGGCGGGGCAGGTGAGGCAGTCGAGCGGATGGTCGGAGATGTACAGCTCCATCACGTTGCGGCGCAGCGACTGCAGCCGGTCCGACTGCGTGCGCACCTTCATGCCGGCCTCGGCGGGCGTCGTGCACGACGCCGGATAGCCGCGCCGGCCTTCGATCTCGACGAGGCACAGCCGGCACGAGCCGAACGGTTCGAGCGAATCGGTCGCGCAGAGCTTCGGGACGTTGACGCCGGCTTCGATCGCCGCCCGCATCACCGACGTGCCGGCCGGCACCGTGACCGGCTGGCCGTCGATTTCGAGCGTGACGTCGGTGTCGGCATGCCGTTGCGGCGTGCCGTAGTCGGTTTCGTCGAATGGGTCGAATGCGCGCGCCTGCGCGGCGCTCTTGCACGCGCATTGGCCCGAGCCGCAGCCGCCTTGGCGGACGTTGTTCGTGTCGAGGGACATGCAGGGCTCCTTCTGGGTCAGGCCGCAGCCTTGACCGGGCCCGACGCGGCATCCTTGCCGGCTGCGAGCCCGAAATCTTCGGGGAAATGGTCGAGCGCGGACAGCACCGGGTACGGCGTCATGCCGCCCATCGCGCACAGCGAACCGGCGAGCATCGTGTCGCACAGGTCGCGCAACAGCGTGACCTGCCGCTCCGACGTGTCGCCGTCGCGAATCCGCGCGATCGTCTCAACGCCGCGCGTCGAACCGATCCGGCACGGCGTGCACTTGCCGCACGATTCGATCGCGCAGAACTTCATCGCGTACTCGGCCAGCTCGGCGAGATTCGACGTGTCGTCGTGCAGCACGATGCCGCCGTGGCCGACGACCGCGCCGATCGCCGTGTACGCCTCGTAGTCGAGCGGCACGTCCCACTGATGGTCGGGCAGGTAGGTGCCGAGCGGGCCGCCGACCTGCGCGGCGCGAGCCGGCCGGCAGCTGGCCGTGCCGCCGCCGAAGTCGAACAGCAGCTCGCGCAGCGTGACGCCGAACGCAAGCTCGACGAGGCCGCCGTGACGGATGTTGCCCGCCAGCTGGAACGGCAGCGTGCCGCGCGAGCGGCCCATCCCGTAATCGCGATAGTACGCGGCGCCGCGCGCGAAGATCACCGGCGCCGTCGCGAGCGTGATCACGTTGTTGATGACGGTCGGCTGGCCGAACAGGCCCGCGAGCGCGGGCAGCGGCGGCTTCGCGCGCACGACGCCGCGCTTGCCCTCCAGCGATTCGAGCAGCGCCGTTTCCTCGCCGCACACGTACGAGCCCGCGCCTTTCGCGACGTGCAGCTCGAACGCATGCGCGGAGCCGAGCACGTGCTCGCCGAGCCAGCCGGCTTCACGCGCGCGGACGATCGCGGCTTCGAGCGTGGCGATCGCGTGCGGGTATTCGCTGCGCACGTAGATGTAGCCGACCGTCGCGCCGGTGGCGACGCCCGCGATGATCATTCCTTCGATCAGGCAGTACGGATCGCACTCCATCAGCAGGCGGTCGGAGAACGTGCCCGAATCGCCTTCGTCCGCGTTGCAGACGATGTATTTCTGCGCGGCGCGTGCTTGCCGCACGGTACGCCACTTGATGCCGGCCGGGAACGCTGCGCCGCCGCGGCCGCGCAGCCCCGATTCGATCAGCGTTTCGCAGGCGGCATCGCCGTCGAGCGCCAGTGCGTTCTTCAGGCCGGCGAGGCCGCCGTGTTGCAGATAGTCGTCGATCGACAGCGGATCGGTCAGGCCGATGCGCGCGAACGTGAGTCGCTGCTGGCGAGCGAGGTAGGGCAGTGCGTCGACGAGGCCGACACTGCTCGGATGCGTGCCGCCGTCGAGCCAGTTGGCGTCGAACAGGGCCGGCACGTCGGCGGCCGACAGGTTCGCATAGCCGACGCGGCCCGCGGCCGTCCCGACCTCGACGAGCGGTTCGAGCCACAGCAGCCCGCGCGAACCGTTGCGAACCAGTTCGATCGCGACGCCGCGCCGTTCGGCTTCGGCCACGATCGCGGCGGCGAGCGCGTCGGCGCCGAGCGCCAGCGCGGACGAATCGCGCGGAACGTAGATGCGGGTCGTCATGCCAGCTCCTGCGTGTGGGCGACCGCGTCGGCCAGCAGCGCGTCGAACTTCTCCGGCGTGACCTTCGCGTGGAGCACGCCGTTGACCGTCATCGACGGCGATTGCGCACATAGCCCGAGGCAGTAGACCGATTCGAGCGCGACGTCGTCCGGCGCGTGGGGCGCGGCGGCATCGCCGTGCGCGGCATCGAACCGGCAGCCCGTGCGGGCTTCCGCATGAGCGGCGAGCGTTTCGCAGCCCATGCTGCGGCACGCTTCGGCACGGCACATCTGGATCGTCACGCGCGCGGGCGGCGCGGTGCGGAAATGGTGGTAGTAGGTCAGCACGCCGTGCACTTCCGCGCGCGACAGGTTCAGCGCTTTGGCGAGCGGCGCGACGCAGCCCGGCGGCACGTAGCCCGCGTCGTCCTGGATCGCGTGCAGGATCGCGACGAGCGACCGGCCGGCGCGCGCATGGCGCCCGACGAGCGCGTCGGGCGCAGGGGAATTCGGGGACATCGGTTATGCTCCTCCAAAGTCTCATATGCGCTCGAAATTCATATAGTGCGCATCGGGACTTCGTTCTGATTGATTTTGACCAACGATAAGCGGAAGATTTCGCGGTCGCAATAGGAAATCGGAGTACATAATTGATTCGGATCGAATGCGACGCGTATCTGACCGTACGCGACACGGAAGGCCGCTCGGCCAGTCTGTCCGAGGTCGCGCCGCTGCTGGAGCTCGTGGCCGATACGGGCAGCATTGCACAGGCCGCGCAAGCGAAGGGACTGTCGTACCGGCACGCGTGGGGCATGCTGCGCGCGCTGGAGTCGTGCATCGGCGGGGAATTGATCGAAACCGCACGCGGCAAGGGTTCGACGCTGTCGGCGCTCGGGCAGGTGGTCGTCGATGCGCAGCGTCTGGCGCGCAGCCGCCTCGACGGGAACCTGCGTACGCTGGCGGCCGAGGTGGCCAGCGAGCTCAACCGGCGGCTCGCGCAGCGCGATGGCGCCGTGCGCATTCATGCGTCGCACGGTTACGCGGTCGCGGCGCTCGTCTCCGCGCTCGTCGATGCGCAGGCGGCCGTCGACATCAAGTATCGCGAGAGCGTCGAGGCCGTGCAGGCGCTCGTCCGCGGCGAATGCGACCTCGCCGGCTTTCATTTGCCGCGCGGCGCGTTTCGCGCGCAGTGCGCGCAAATCTACCGGCCCTGGCTCGACGACACGCGCCACGTGCTGATTCATCTGACGCGCCGCCAGCAGGGGTTGTTCGTCCCGCGCGGCAATCCGAAGCAGGTCCGCGGGCTGGCGGATCTGGCACGCAACGACATCCGCTTCGTCAATCGCCAGCCGGGGTCGGGCACGCGCATGCTGCTGGATCTCGCGTTGCGCGCGATCGGCATCGATCCGGAGCGCATCGACGGCTATGCGTCGGCCGAACTCACGCATTCCGCGATCGCGGCGTTCGTCGCGAGCGGCATGGCCGATCTGGGTTTCGGTGTCGAGCCGGCCGCCCGTCATTTCGGGCTCGACTTCATTCCGGTCGTCGACGAGGACTATTACTTCGCCTGCGAGCGCGCCCGGCTCGATGTGCGGCCGCTCGCCGACGTGCTGGCGCTGCTGCGCGACGCACGGTTCGTCGAACGGGTCGCGCATCTCGACGGCTACGATCCGGCCGCGTGCGGCGCGCTGGAGTGCATCGCGACCGGGCTGGCCGGCAGCGACGGCGCGAGCGCGTCTGACGGCAATTCCCGGTAACGAAGACGCGATCGAACCGCGCTGCAGCAGTGGGGGATTTGCGCTACGCTTGCCGCTTGATCAACGTTCCAACAAGCACGCCGTTCAGGCGTCATCCGCCATGAAATTTTCCGTTCCCCTTGCCGCGGCAGCGTTGACCGCGGGGCTGCTGGTCGTCGCTTCGCCGTTTGCGTTCGCGCAGAATTCCCCGGGTGTGCCCGGCGGGATCCTGAGCGAACAGTTTCGCCTGAACGAACATCCGCAGATGCCTTTCGCGGCGTCGGCGCCGTCGCAGAAATACCAGGGCAGCAAGAAGTCGGCATTGCGCCGCAAGGGGGACCTGGGCGATCCGAACGGCTGCAACCTGAAGTGCCCGATGGATAGCCGGTAACGCGCAGGCTGTGTGTTTGCGCCCGGGTGGGGCGCCTGTCCTCTGGACAGCAGCCGGATCAACTGACAACTGATTGCGCCCGATCCGCTTTGTTCGAGCCCCGCGAAGCCTGCCGCTTTGCGGGGCTCGTGCTTTGGGGCAGGCATTTCCTGCAATGCGGGGACGGACCAAGCGACCGTTCGCCCGCATTGCCATATCGACGGTGATTCAGGGTTAACCCGTAAATCAGGAAGGATGTCTTCCTGAAACCTGCCTTATTCTTAAGCATCCACCTACATAAACTTCGGTTTGTCGGCGCTGATCAACGTGTTCACCGCCGAATCAGACAAACCTGGAGGTAGGTCATCATGAAGTCGCTCGTTCAAGCTGTTGTCGTTGCTGCCGCTCTCGTTGCCCCGGTCGTGTCGTTCGCCCAGTCGGGTTCGACGATTACCCGTGCGCAGGTCCGTGCCGAACTGGTTCAGCTCCAGCAGGCCGGTTACAACTCCGCCCGTGGCGAAGATCCGCATTATCCGGAAGCGATCCAGGCCGCAACGGCGCGTATCGCGGAGCAGCAGCGCAGTGCACTGGCGCAAGCGCAAGGCGCCGACGTCAGCGGCTACGGTGCGCAGGCACAGGGCGCATCGGCATCGGGTTCGCGTGCGATGGGCGTGCGCCCGGCCAGCGCGGAAGAAATGAAGTCGCTGTATCGCGGCAGCTAAGTCGTACATCGCCCGGTGCGGGCAGGCGCGACGCCTGACCGCCGGGCCGGCCGCTGCCCCGCGCAAGCGATGATGGCGCGGGCGCGGCAGAACATCCGTCACCTCCTGTCGCCGGAACGCCGGCGGCATTCCGCCCGGCCCGCCCGTGGCTGGGCGCTTTTTCGGAAGGGATCGGACGTGCGTTTCGTCGGCAACAAAAAACCCCGCAGACTTGCGTCTTGCGGGGTTCGTGCGGCGAGCGCGGAATTTGGTGGAGGCGGCGGGAATCGAACCCGCGTCCAGAAGCGCTCCACGACTAGTTCTACATGTTTAGTCCAGTCTTTTGATTTAACCGCAGCGACGCGGACGAACACGCTGCACTACGGCGATTCGCTAGATTTTCGACCCTGGCGTCGCGACGCCGACAGGGCTTAACTGACGTAAATGACCTCTGTCGGTATTGCTACCGGTCTTGCGACACTAGCCCGTCAGTGAACTAGGCAGAGGACGGCGGCCCTTAGGCTGCCAGTGCGAACGTATCGTCGTTTGCAGTTACGATTTTCCCATTGATTAACGAGGTGACGGGTCCTCGACATGCCCTAGCCGCTTCACAACCCCTGTCGAAACCAGGTCGCCCCCGCGGATAAGATCAAACATTATAGCCCAACATCGCGCAGCAGGTCCCGCAGTTCCTGCGTCGTGTCGACGAGGTGCTGGGCCTGCCAGTCGGCCGGCGCGATACCGTCGCCGCAATAGCCGTATGCGGCCGCGACCGTGGCCATGCCGGCGGCGCTGCCGGCCTGAATGTCGCGCAGGTCGTCGCCGACGTAGACGATGCGCGCGGGCGCGAGCGTCAGCTGGCCGGCTGCATGCAGCAGCGGGGCCGGATGCGGCTTCGAGTGCGGCGTTGTGTCGCCCCCGACGACGCAGGCGGCCCGCGACGCGAGGCCGAGCAGCTCGACGAGCGGTGCCGTGAGCCGCATCGCCTTGTTCGTGACGATGCCCCAGCGCACGCCGCGCGCATCGAGTTCGTCGAGCACGTCGCCGATGCCCGGGAACAGCGTGGTATGCACGCACAGATCGGTCGCATAGTTGGCGAGGAACTCGTCGCGCATCGCGTCGTAGCCCGGCGTGTGCGGGTCGATGCCGAACGCGCCGCCGAGCAGCCCGCGCGCGCCGGCCGAGGCCAGCGGCCGCAACACGTCGAGCGACGTTTCGGGCAGGCCGCGTTCGCGCTGCATCTTGTTGACGGCTGCCGCGAGATCGGGCGCCGTGTCGGCGAGCGTGCCGTCCAGGTCGAACAGGACCGCATCGCAGTGCAGCAGGCGCGGTTCGTCGGCGATCCGCGCGGTCGAAAGGGGAGTCGTCATGCCGGTCGGGGAGTCACGCGCCGCGGCGGCACGCGACGAGGTAGTTGATGTCGGTGTCGTTCGACAGCGCGAAGCGCTTGCCGATCGGGTGATACGTGATGCCCTTGATCTCGACGATGTGCAGATCCGTCGCACGCACGAAGCCGGCCAGCTCCGACGGGCGGATGAAGCGCGCGTAATCGTGCGTGCCCTTCGGCAGCATTTGCGCGATGTACTCGGCGCCGATCACGGCGAACAGGTAGGACTTCAGGTTGCGGTTCAGCGTCGAGAAGAACACCCAGCCGCCCGGCTTCACGAGCGTCGCGCACGCAGCCACGACATCGCCCGGCGACGGCACGTGCTCGAGCATTTCCATGCAGGTGACGACGTCGTAGGTACCCGGTTCGCGCGCGGCGATCGCTTCGGCGGCGATCGCCTCGTAATCGACCGAAATGCCGCTTTCGAGGCTGTGCAGGTCGGCCACGCCGAGCGCTTCGGTCGACAGGTCGATGCCTTTCACCTGGGCGCCGAGCCCGGCCATCGATTCGGACAGGATGCCGCCGCCGCAGCCGATGTCGAGTGCGCGCTTGCCGGCCAGATGCGCATGCGCGTCGATCCAGCCGAGCCGGACCGGGTTCAGGTCGTGCAGCGGTTTGAATTCGGCATTCGGATCCCACCAACGGTGGGCGAGGTCGCTGAATTTCTGGAGTTCGTGCGGATCGGCGTTGGTCATGTCGGCAAACGGGCTACGAGAGGAGGGCGGTGCTTCGGTGCGTCAGCCCCGAGTATATAAGCGGGCGGACCACGAGGCCAGCGAGCGCCTGGACGGGCGTCAATGAAAAAGCCCCGCCGGAGCGGGGCTTTGAAGCAGTCGAAAACCGCGGCTTAGTTTGCCGGAACGGTCGTCTTCTGCACTTGCTGCGTACCAACCACTTCGACTTCCACGCGGCGGTCCGGTGCGAGGCAGGCGATGAGTTGCTTGCGGTTCTTCTGGTTGCAGCCAGTCGTAACCGGGTTGCGCTTGCCCTTGCCTTCCGTGTAGATCTTGTTGGCCGGCACACCCTTGCTGACCAGGTACGACTTCACGGCTTGCGCACGGCGCAGCGACAGACGGTCGTTGTACTTGTCCGAACCGATGCGGTCCGTGTAGCCCGTTGCGACGACCACTTCCGTGTTCATGCCTTCGATCTTCGAAGCCAGTTCGTCCAGCTTTTGCTTGCCCAGCGGCTTGAGCGTCGCCTTGTCGAAGTCGAACAGTGCGTCAGCTTGATACGTGATCTTCTGGCTCGTGATGGCCGGAGCGACCGGAGCGACCGGCGGCTGCGGTGCCTGGGCGACCAGTGCGCCATCGCACTTCGCGTTGGCGGTGGCCGGCGTCCAGAACGCATCGCGCCAGCAGAGCTCGTTCGTGCCGTTCATCCACACCCATTCGCCCGTGCCGTTCACCCAGTTGTCATTGACGGCTTGACGCGACGCCGGCACCGACTGTGCCGAAGCGGATGCAGCCATAACTGCGGTAGCTGCAATGAACGCGAGCTTTGAAAGTTTATTCATATTTCTCCTCTCGAAATTGAGATTACCGCAGGTTTACTGCGAGCCTGTTGACGGTGACAAGTCATACATTGCTCGAAGTATAACATTGGTGCGGCACAAAAAACGCGGCACCGCTCTGTGTAGACTTCGAGCAGCGTCTAACTTTCAGTGCGTTGGCATTTTGCCATATCGTTCCCTTCCTACGAAAAAAAATCCTCCCCACCCCAAGATCGCTTCAACTTTGTGGTGCATGCGCAACACCGGCCTGCCGTAACTTTTAGAGATTGTCAAGAGCGGGGCGGCGAAATTGCGCGAATGCGTGCAGTTGTTTACTCGTGTGCGTGAAACGCGGTGATGCGATCGCCTGCGACGTCGAGTCGCACACGCCGAGTCGCCCACGCGTGGGTGCGATGCGATTGCGGCCGATTCGTCGCGGCCGCGATTTTTGCTATTTATATATAGAGGGGAAGGCGAATTGGCGGCTGATGGGCGCATGTTAGAATCTCGCGTTGCGTTGCGCATGCAGCGCCCACGCGAAAGGCGTTCGCCGTCTTCGCTCCGAAACGATACGGATACATGGATCAATTCGCCAAAGAGACCCTGCCCACCTCCCTAGAGGAGGAAATGCGCCGTTCGTATCTCGATTACGCGATGAGCGTAATCGTCGGACGTGCCCTCCCTGATGTCCGCGATGGCCTGAAGCCCGTGCACCGGCGCGTGTTGTTCGCGATGCACGAACTGAACAACGACTGGAACCGTGCGTACAAGAAGTCGGCGCGTATCGTCGGCGACGTGATCGGTAAATACCACCCTCACGGCGATACCGCGGTCTACGACACGATCGTGCGGATGGCGCAGGATTTCTCGCTGCGCTACATGCTGATCGACGGGCAGGGCAACTTCGGCTCGATCGACGGCGACAATGCCGCGGCGATGCGTTACACCGAAATTCGCATGGCGAAGATCGGTCACGAGCTGCTCGCCGACATCGACAAGGAAACGGTCGATTTCGAGCCGAACTACGACGGCAACGAAATGCAGCCGTCGGTCCTGCCGTCGCGCATCCCGAACCTGTTGATCAACGGCTCGTCGGGCATCGCGGTCGGCATGGCGACCAACATCCCGCCGCACAACCTGAACGAAGTCGTCGACGCGTGCCAGCACCTGCTGGGCAACCCGGAAGCGACGATCGACGAGCTGATCGAGATCATCCCGGCGCCGGACTTCCCGACGGCCGGCATCATCTACGGCGTCGCCGGCGTGCGCGACGGCTACCGCACCGGGCGCGGCCGCGTCGTGATGCGCGCGGCCACGCACTTCGAGGAGATCGACCGCGGCCAGCGGATGGCGATCATCGTCGACGAGCTGCCGTACCAGGTGAACAAGCGCTCGCTGCTCGAGCGGATCGCCGAGCTCGTCAACGAGAAGAAGCTCGAAGGCATTTCCGACATCCGCGACGAGTCCGACAAGAGCGGCATGCGTGTCGTGATCGAGCTCAAGCGCGGCGAAGTGCCTGAAGTGGTGCTGAACAACCTGTACAAGGCGACGCAGCTGCAGGACACGTTCGGCATGAACATGGTCGCGCTGGTCGACGGTCAGCCGAAGCTGCTGAACCTGAAGGAAATCCTGCAGTGCTTCCTGTCGCACCGACGCGAAGTGCTGACGCGCCGCACGATCTACGAACTGCGCAAGGCCCGCGAACGCGGCCACGTGCTCGAAGGTCTCGCGGTCGCGCTCGCGAACATCGACGAGTTCATCGCGATCATCAAGGCCGCGCCGACGCCGCCGATCGCGAAGCAGGAACTGATGGCGAAGCCGTGGGATTCGTCACTCGTGCGCGAGATGCTGACGCGCGCCGAGAGCGAGAACGCGGCGGCCGGCGGCCGTTCCGCGTACCGTCCGGAAGGCCTGAACCCGGCGTTCGGGATGCAGGCCGACGGGCTGTACCGCCTGTCCGACACGCAGGCGCAGGAAATCCTGCAGATGCGCCTGCAGCGCCTGACCGGCCTCGAGCAGGACAAGATCATCGGCGAGTACCGCGACGTGATGGCGCAGATCGCCGACCTGCTGGACATCCTCGCGCGCCCCGAGCGGATCACGACGATGATCGGCGAGGAGCTGACCGCGGTGAAGGCCGAATTCGGCGACGCGCGCCGCTCGAGGATCGAGCTGAACGCGACCGAGCTGAACACCGAGGATCTGATCACGCCGCAGGACATGGTCGTCACGATGTCGCATGCGGGCTACGTGAAGTCGCAGCCGCTGTCCGAGTACCGCGCGCAGAAGCGCGGCGGTCGCGGCAAGCAGGCGACGCAGATGAAGGAAGACGACTGGATCGAGACGCTGTTCATCGCGAACACGCACGACTACATCCTGTGCTTCTCGAACCGCGGCCGCGTGTACTGGGTCAAGGTCTATGAGGTGCCGCAAGGCTCGCGCAACTCGCGCGGCCGTCCGATCGTCAACATGTTCCCGCTGCAGGAAGGCGAGAAGATCAACGTCGTGCTGCCGGTCAAGGAATTCTCGGCCGACAAGTTCATCTTCATGGCGACGTCGCTCGGCACCGTGAAGAAGACGCCGCTCGAAGCGTTCAGCCGCCCGATGAAGAAGGGCATCATCGCGGTCGGCCTCGACGAGGGCGACTACCTGATCGGCGCGTCGATCACCGACGGTGCGCACGACGTGATGCTGTTCTCGGACTCCGGCAAGGCCGTGCGTTTCGACGAGAACGACGTGCGCCCGATGGGGCGCGAGGCGCGCGGCGTGCGCGGCATGCAGCTCGAGGACGGGCAGCAGGTCATCGCGCTGCTGGTCGCGGGCAGCGAGGAGCAGACCGTGCTCACCGCTACCGAAAACGGCTACGGCAAACGCACGCCGATCACCGAGTACACGCGCCATGGCCGCGGCACGAAGGGTATGATCGCGATCCAGACGTCCGAGCGCAACGGCAAGGTCGTGGCTGCAACGCTCGTCGACGCCGAGGATCAGATCATGCTGATCACGACGGCCGGCGTGTTGATTCGCACCCGCGTATCCGAGATTCGCGAGATGGGGCGCGCCACGCAAGGTGTTACACTCATCAGTCTCGATGAGGGTACCAAGCTCTCTGGCCTGCAGCAGATCGCCGAGGCCGAAGAGGGAGAGGGAGAGGGCGAGGCCGACGAGGCGTCGGACGGCGAAGCCTGAAGAACGGATGAGACTCTGGCCGCCGCGGGCGAAAAGCGCCGCGGCCGGCGAGCAGCCATTCATATTTCCAAAAGGGAGTGATGATGCAAAAGCAATTCAAGCAACTGGTCCTGCTGGCTGCACTGGTGCCGACGTTCGCGATGGCGCAGGCGCTGTCGAATTCCGCACCGGCTGCACCGGCGGCAGCTGCGCCGATCGACGCCGACAAGAAGGCGGCGATCAAGGATCTGCTCGACGCGATCGACGCGCCGAAGCTCGTGTCGGCAATCGGCAACAGCGCCGAAATGCAGGCCAAGCAACTCGTGCCGGCGATCCTGTCGGACGCGCTGTCGGAAAACAAGACGCTGAACGACAAGCAGAAGCAGGCTGCCGTTCCGACGCTGCAGAAGAACGCGGTGCCGAAGCTGGTCGACGGCGCAGGCAAGGTGTTCGGCACGCAACAGTTCCAGAGCGACGCGATGTCGGCTCAGTACGACGCGTACGCGAAGTACTACAGCACGTCGGAGATCAAGGATCTGACGACGTTCTACAAGAGCCCGACGGGCCGCAAGTTCATCCAGGTTCAGGATCAGGTCGGTCGCGACGTGGTCAACGGCCTGATGCAGAAGTACATGCCGCAAGCGATCCAGGCAACGCGTACGCAGGCTGACAAGGAAGTCGCAGCAGTCAAGCCGGGCAAGTAAGCTGTCCGGGCGCGCCCCCGGCCGTTCGGCCGGGTTTGGCGGGAGCCTGACGACAGTGCGATAATGGCCGTTTGCGCGCGAGCGCAAGCGGCCATTTCTTTTCTGGCGCGTTTTGCCGGCGGCAAGCCGGTCGCGTCCCTCCCGAGGTTTTCACGATGCGCGTCTTTAATTTCTCCGCCGGCCCTGCGGCGATGCCCGAGGAAGTGCTGCGGCAGGCCGCCGACGAAATGCTCGACTGGCATGGCAGCGGCATGAGCGTGATGGAGATGAGCCATCGCGGCAAGGAATTCATGTCGATCCACGAGGCCGCGCTGACCGACCTGCGCGACCTGCTCGGCGTGCCGGCGAGCCACCGGATCCTGTTCCTGCAGGGCGGCGGCATCGCGGAAAACGCGATCGTGCCGATGAACCTGCTCGGCGCGCGCAACACGGCCGACTTCGTCGTGACGGGTTCGTGGTCGCAGAAATCGTTCGGCGAGGCGAAGAAGTTCTGCACGCCGCATCTCGCCGCGAGCGGCAAGACGGAGAACGGCTTCACGCGTGCGCCCACGCGCGCCGAATGGCAGCTGTCGGACGATCCGGCCTACGTGCACCTGTGCACCAACGAGACGATCGACGGCGTCGAGACGTTCGAGATCCCCGATCTCGGCGACGTGCCGCTGGTCGCGGACGTCTCGTCGCACATCCTGTCGCGCCCGATGGACGTCGCGAAGTACGGCGTGCTGTTCGGCGGCGCGCAGAAGAACATCGGGATGGCCGGCGTGACGGTCGTGATCGTGCGCGAGGATCTGCTCGATCGTGCGCTGTCGATCTGCCCGTCGGCGTTCGAATGGAAGACCATCGCCGCGAACAACTCGCTGTACAACACGCCGCCTACCTACGCGATCTACATCGCGGGCCTCGTGTTCCAGTGGCTGAAGCGGCAGGGCGGTCTCGAAGCGATCGAGGCCCGCAATATCGAAAAATCGAAGCTGCTCTACGACACGATCGATGCGAGCAGTTTCTATCTGAACAAGGTCGAGCCGGCAGCACGTTCGCGGATGAACGTGCCGTTTTTCCTGGCCGACGAAACGCGCAACGAAGACTTCCTTGCCGGCGCAAAGGCGCGCGGGCTGCTGCAGCTGAAGGGCCACAAGTCCGTCGGCGGCATGCGGGCGTCGATCTACAACGCGGTGCCGCTCGAGGGCGTGAAGGCGCTCGTCGAGTACATGAAGGACTTCGAGCAGCGCGACGCCTGACGGCGGCGCTGTTCAATCAGCACGGCAAAACGCATGGACGACGAACTGAATTCCCGCCTGAAACCGCTGCGCGACCGCATCGACGCGATCGACGCGCAGCTGATCGCGCTCCTGAACCAGCGCGCCGAGGTGGCGCTCGAGGTGGGCGAGGTCAAGAAGCATTTCAACGCGCCGGTGTTCCGGCCGGAGCGCGAGCTGCAGGTGATCGCGCGGCTGCAGGACATGAGCGCCGGGCCGCTCGCGAGCGAGCACATCAGCGCGATCTGGCGCGAGATCATGGCGGCGAGCCGCGCGCTCGAGCAGACGATCCACGTCGCGTTCCTCGGGCCGGTCGGCACGTACAGCGAGCAGGCGATGCTCGAGTATTTCGGCCAGTCGATCGAAGGGCTGCCGTGCCCGTCGATCGACGAGGTGTTCCGCTCGGTCGAGGCCGGGGCATCCGCGTTCGGCATCGCGCCGGTCGAGAATTCGACCGAAGGCGCCGTATCGCGCACGCTCGACCTGCTGCTGCAGACCCAGCTGCTGATCAGCGGCGAGCTCGCGCTGCCGATCCATCACAACCTGCTCACGCAGAGCGGCACGCTCGACGGCGTGAAGCGCGTCTGCGCGCATGCGCAGGCACTCGCGCAATGCCAGCAGTGGCTCGCGGCGAATGCGCCGCAGCTCGAGCGGCAGGCCGTCGCGAGCAACGCGGAGGCCGCGCGTCTTGCGGCGGCCGATCCGACCGTCGCCGCGATCGCGGGCGATCGTGCAGCCGCGCATTACGGCCTGCAGATCGCGTTCTCGCTGATCCAGGACGATCCGCACAATCGTACGCGCTTCGTGATCATCGGCAAGCAGCCGGCCGGCCAGAGCGGTCACGACCAGACGTCGCTGATCGTGTCGGTGAAGAACGAGCCGGGCGCCGTGTTCAAGCTGCTCGAGCCGCTCGCGCGGCACGGCGTGTCGATGACGCGCTTCGAATCGCGTCCGGCGCGCGTCGGCACGTGGGAGTACTACTTCTACATCGACATCGAAGGGCACCGCGACGATGCGGCGGTGGCGGCCGCACTGACGGAGCTCGGCCAGAAGGCTGCGTTCCTGAAGATACTCGGTTCGTATCCGCGCGCACGCTGACGCGCGGCGGCCCAGCGCCTGCTTGAGGCAGGCGTGGCGGCCGGGCGGGCGGGCAGGCCGGTCGGCGCTGCCGAAGGCGGGTTCGGGCGGTATCCGGTGCAGGCTGCGCCGGGTGCGGGCCCGGTGCCCGGAATCTGGAATTCCGCGTGCGGGCGTCGTTTCGTGCGCGTAACTTGGCTCTTGTCGTGTCAGGCTTTGCATTCAACAAACTGGTCATCTTCGGCGTCGGCCTGATCGGCGGATCGCTGGCCCGCGCGCTGCGCGAGCGCGCGCCGGGCGGCGCGGGCGAGATCGTCGGCGTGGGCCGCTCGCGCGCATCGGTCGAGCGCGCGCTGTCGCTCGGCGTGATCGATCGCGCGGCGGCACTCGACGACGACGCGCAGTTGCGCGACGCGCTCGCCGGCGCCGATCTCGTCTTGCTGGCCGCGCCCGTTGCGCAGACGGGCCCGTTGCTCGCGCGCATCGCGCCGTGGCTCGACGGCGCGACGATCGTCACCGACGCCGGCAGCACCAAGTCCGATGTCGTCGCGGCCGCGCGGGACGCGCTCGGCGCGCGGATCGCGCAGTTCGTGCCCGGTCACCCGATCGCGGGGCGCGAATCGAGCGGGGTCGAGGCTGCGTTGCCGGACCTCTACGTCGGTCGCAACGTCGTGCTGTGCCCGCTGCCGGAGAACGCGCCCGAAGCGGTGGCCCGGATCGACGCGATGTGGCGCGCGACCGGCGCCGACGTGCGCACGATGAGCACCGAGCAGCACGATCGCGTATTCGCGTCGATCAGCCATCTGCCGCACGTGCTGTCGTTCGCGCTCGTCGAGCAGATTCTCGGCGAGGCCGACGCGGAACTGAAATTCTCGTACGCGGCCGGTGGTTTCCGCGATTTCACGCGCATCGCGGCGTCGAGCCCGGAAATGTGGCGCGACGTGTGCGTCGCGAACCGCGCGGCGCTGCTCGACGAACTCGACGGCTACACGCGCGTGCTCACGCGGTTGCGCGCGGCGATCGACGCCGGCGACGGCGCGGCGCTCGAAGCCGTCTTCACGCGCTCGCGCGCCGCACGCAAGGCATGGCAGGAACGCGGCGGCGCGCCCGCTGCCGAACCGGTCAAGAAATAACAGGACGATTCCCATGGACTACCTCGATCTCGGCCCGTACTCCAGCGCATCGGGCACCGTGCGCCTGCCCGGCTCGAAAAGCATTTCGAACCGCGTGCTGCTGCTCGCGGCGCTCGCCGAAGGCGAAACGACGATCACCAACCTGCTCGACTCCGACGACACGCGCGTGATGCTCGACGCGCTCGGCAAGCTCGGCGTGAAGCTCGCGCGCGACGGCGACACCTGTGTCGTCACCGGCACGCGCGGCGCGTTCACCGCGAAGACGGCCGACCTGTTCCTCGGCAACGCGGGCACGGCCGTGCGGCCGCTGACCGCCGCACTCGCGGTGAACGGCGGCGACTATCGCGTGCACGGCGTGCCACGCATGCACGAGCGGCCGATCGGCGATCTCGTCGACGGCCTGCGCCAGATCGGCGCGCAGATCGACTACGAGCTGAACGAAGGCTACCCGCCGCTGCGGATCAAGCCCGCGACGATTTCGGTCGATGCGCCGATCCGCGTGCGCGGCGATGTGTCGAGCCAGTTCCTCACCGCGCTCCTGATGACGCTGCCGCTCGTGAAGGCGAAGGACGGCAGGACCGTCGTCGAAGTCGACGGCGAATTGATCTCGAAGCCGTACATCGACATCACGATCCGGCTGATGGCGCGCTTCGGCGTGACCGTCGAACGCGACGGCTGGCAGCGCTTCGTGGTGCCGACCGGTGTCCGCTACCGCTCGCCGGGGCGGATCATGGTCGAGGGCGACGCGTCGTCCGCATCGTACTTCCTCGCGGCCGGCGCGCTCGGCGGCGGCCCGCTGCGGGTCGAGGGCGTGGGGCGCGCGAGCATCCAGGGCGACGTCGGCTTCGCGAATGCGCTGATGCAGATGGGCGCGAACGTGACGATGGGCGACGACTGGATCGACGTGCGCGGCATCGGCCACGATCACGGCAAGCTCGAGCCGATCGACATGGACTTCAACCTGATTCCCGACGCCGCGATGACCATCGCGGTCGCAGCGCTGTTCGCGAACGGCACGAGCACGCTGCGCAACATCGCGAGCTGGCGCGTGAAGGAGACGGACCGCATCGCCGCGATGGCGACCGAGCTGCGCAAGGTCGGCGCGATCGTCGAGGAAGGCCCCGACTATCTCGTCGTCACGCCGCCGGCCAAGCTCACGCCGAACGCGGCGATCGATACGTACGACGATCACCGGATGGCGATGTGCTTCTCGCTCGTCAGCCTGGGCGGCGTGCCCGTGCGGATCAACGATCCGAAGTGCGTCGGCAAGACGTTCCCCGACTATTTCGACCGCTTCGCCGCGCTCGCCAAAGCCTGACCCGACTGTTCCGATGAAATCGACCCGACCCTTTCACCCGACTCCCGTCATCACGATCGACGGCCCGACCGCTTCCGGCAAGGGCACCGTCGCGGCGCTCGTCGCCGCGCACCTTGGCTTCCACCTGCTCGACAGCGGCGCGCTGTACCGGCTCGCGGCGCTCGCGAGCGTGCGCTACGGCATCGCGGCGGAGGACATCGACGCGCTCGTGAAGCTGATCGACGATCTGCACATCACGTTCCGTGAGGGGTGCGCGCAACTCGACGGCGTCGACGTGTCGAACGACATTCGCGCCGAAGCGGTCGGCAACCGCGCGTCGGCCATTGCCGTGCACGGCCCCGTGCGCGCCGCGCTCGTCGCGCGCCAGCGCGCGTTCCGCAAGACGCCGGGCCTCGTGGCGGACGGGCGCGACATGGGCACCGTGATCTTCCCGGACGCCGTGCTGAAGGTGTTCCTGACGGCCAGCGCCGAGGCGCGCGCGACCAGGCGGCATAAGCAATTGATGCAAAAAGGTTTTTCTGCTAATATAGATGACTTGCTCCGGGATCTTCGTGAACGTGACGCGCGCGACAGCAATCGCGCGGCCGCGCCGCTGAAGCCTGCGGCAGATGCCAAGCTGCTCGATACGTCGGCACTTTCGGTCGATGAAGCCGTCGATCAGGTGCTGCAATGGTACCGGGCGCTCGGCCAGCCCGCCTGAGTAGGCGGGCAGCGGTAGGTGCTCCGCGTCGCAAGCGCGGAGCGTGTTTCGAACCCTTAACCCCGTGTGGTCCTCGATCTGGCCCTTTCAGCCTGCCATTCCGGCCGGCGTGGCACAGCGAGCCATGCACAATCAGATTTTTATGTCCGACCTGCAAACCTCCAACCCGAATACCGAATCCTTTGCGGCTCTGTTCGAAGAGTCGCTGACCCGCCAAGACATGCGCGCCGGCGAAGTGATTTCCGCCGAAGTCGTGCGCGTCGACCACAACTTCGTGGTCGTCAATGCAGGCCTGAAGTCCGAGGCTTACATTCCGATCGAGGAATTCCTGAACGATCAGGGCGAGGTTGAGGTGCAGTCGGGCGATTTCGTGTCCGTCGCGATCGACGCACTCGAAAACGGCTACGGCGACACGATCCTGTCGCGCGACAAGGCGAAGCGCCTTGCATCGTGGCTGTCGCTGGAAAAGGCGCTCGACAACAACGAGCTCGTCACCGGCACGATCACCGGCAAGGTGAAGGGCGGCATGACCGTGATGGTCAACGGCATCCGCGCGTTCCTGCCGGGTTCGCTGGTCGACACGCGTCCGGTCAAGGACACGACCCCGTACGAAGGCAAGACGCTCGAGTTCCGCGTGATCAAGCTCGATCGCAAGCGTAACAACGTCGTGCTGTCGCGTCGTGCAGTGATCGAAGCAACCCAAGGCGAAGAGCGCGCGAAGCTGCTCGAGACGCTGAAGGAAGGCGCGATCGTCAACGGCGTGGTCAAGAACATCACCGACTACGGCGCGTTCGTCGACCTCGGCGGCATCGACGGCCTGCTGCACATCACCGACATCGCATGGCGTCGTGTGCGTCACCCGAGCGAAGTCCTGTCGGTTGGCCAGGAAGTCACCGCGAAGATCCTCAAGTTCGACCAAGAGAAGAACCGCGTCTCGCTGGGCATCAAGCAACTGGGCGACGATCCGTGGGAAGGCATCTCGCGCCGTTACCCGTCGGGCACGCGCCTGTTCGGCAAGGTCACGAACATCACCGACTACGGCGCATTCGTCGAAGTGGAATCGGGCATCGAAGGCCTCGTCCACGTGTCGGAAATGGACTGGACCAACAAGAACGTTGCGCCGTCGAAGGTTGTCCAGCTGGGCGACGAAGTCGAAGTCATGGTCCTCGAGATCGACGAAGACCGTCGTCGTATCAGCCTCGGCATGAAGCAGTGCAAGCCGAATCCGTGGGATGACTTCAGCCGCAACTTCAAGAAGGGCGACAAGATCACGGGCGCAATCAAGTCGATCACCGACTTCGGCGTGTTCATCGGTCTGCCGGGCGGCATCGACGGCCTGGTCCACCTGTCGGACCTGTCGTGGAGCGAAGCCGGCGAAGAAGCCGTTCGCAAGTACAAGAAGGGCGACGAAGTCGAAGCAATCGTGCTCGGTATCGACGTCGAGAAGGAGCGCATTTCGCTCGGCATCAAGCAGCTCGAAGGCGACCCGTTCAGCAACTACGTTGCAATGAACGACAAGGGCTCGATCGTCGACGGCGTCGTGAAGACGGTCGATGCGAAGGGTGCGGTCGTCACGCTGACGGGCGACGTCGAAGGCTACCTGCGTGCGTCGGAAATCTCGCAGGATCGCGTCGAAGACGCACGCAACGTGCTGAAGGAAGGCGACAAGGTCAACGCGATGGTGATCAACATCGATCGCAAGTCGCGCGGCATCAACCTGTCGATCAAGGCGAAGGATTCGGCTGAACAACAGGAAGCGATCCGCGGCCTGCAGTCGGACTCCAGCGCTGCTGCGACCGGTACGACCAACCTCGGCGCGCTGCTGAAGGCGAAGCTCGACGGCCAGAACCAGTAAGCCTTACGAGGTCTGCTGAAGTATGACCAAATCCGAGTTGGTCGCGCAGCTGGCATCGCGATTTCCGCAACTTGTCCTCAAGGATGCGGATTTCGCGGTGAAAACGATGCTCGATGCGATGTCCGACGCCCTGGCGAAAGGGCATCGCATTGAAATTCGGGGTTTCGGCAGCTTTGGCCTCAATCGTCGCCCGGCGCGCGTCGGACGCAACCCGAAGTCGGGGGAGAAAGTGCAGGTGCCCGAGAAGTTCGTGCCGCACTTCAAGCCTGGCAAGGAATTGCGTGAACGCGTCGACGGCCGCGCCGGTGAACCGCTGAAGGCTGACGATCCGGACGACGAGCGTTGAGCGTCGTTCGGTTTGCCCGGAACCTGTCCGGCGAAGGCTGAAAAGAAAAGCGCCCCTTGCGGGCGCTTTTTTCATTTCCGGCAACCTGACGCGCAACGTGGCGCACAGGATCTGCGCAGCCGCGGAAACGCTTCCTTTACAATACGGGTCGATTCGGTGCGACGAAGGGGAGTCGCGCGCCGCGGCAAACCTCAACAAAGAGAGGGCTTCATGAAGTTTATCGTCTGGCTGATCCGGGTATTGGTGTTCGTCCTGCTGCTGGTGCTTGCGCTGGCCAATACACAAACCGCGACGCTGAATTTCGTTGCCGGCTACGCATGGCAAGCGCCGCTGATCCTGATCGGCCTGGCATTCTTCGCCGTGGGGCTGCTGGCCGGCCTGCTGTCCGCGCTGCCTTCGATCTTCCGGCTGCGCATCGAGAACGGGCGTTTGAAGCGCGATCTGCGTGCGGCGCGCGAAACGCCTGCCGTCATCGACCAGCCGCCGATGCCGCCCGTCATTTAACACGGACGCCGCGCGATCATCGCGCGGTTTTCGTCTCTGCTTCGATATTTCGCATGGATCTGGATTTCTGGTGGTTGCTCGCGATTCCGGTCGCGTTCGCGCTCGGGTGGGCGGCGTCACGCTATGACCTGAAGAATCTCCTGTCGGAGAGTGCCAACCTGCCGCGCTCGTATTTTCGCGGCCTGAATTTTCTGTTGAACGAACAACCCGACAAGGCGATCGATGCGTTCATCGAGGTGGCCAAGCTCGATCCCGAAACGGTCGAGTTGCACTTCGCGCTGGGCAACCTGTTTCGCCGTCGCGGCGAGACCGATCGCGCGATCCGCGTGCACCAGAACCTGCTGAGCCGCACCGATCTGCCGGTCAACGAGCGCGACCACGCGCTGTACGAGCTCGGCCAGGATTTCCTGAAAGCCGGCCTGCTCGATCGCGCCGAAGAGGCGTTCCACAAGCTCGCCGACGGCGACTACGCGCTTGGCGCACAGCGGGCGCTGCTGACGATCTACGAGATCGAGAAGGACTGGAACAAGTCGATCGATACCGCGAGGCGCATCGAATCGATGAGCGACAAGCCGCTCGGCACCGAAATTGCGCAGTTCCACTGCGAACTCGCGCAGGACGCGCTGCAGCGCAAGAACGCCGCCGCGGCGGCCGAACAGTTGCGCCTCGCGCTGACGGTGAATCCGCAGAACGTCCGGGCGACGGTCCTGTCCGGCGACGCGGCCGAGGCGGCGGGCGATCACGCGGCCGCAATCGAGCACTGGAAGCGCGTCGAAGCGCAGAATCCGGCGTATCTGCCGCTCGTCGCGGACAAGCTGATGAAGGCGTACGTCGCGCTCGGCAAGAACGTCGAGGGCGCGGAATTGCTGATGGGGTACGTCGATCGATATCCGTCGAACGACCTGCTCGACATCGCCTATCAGCATATCGCCGGATTGCGCGGCCAGGATGCGGCCCACACGCTCGCGCGCACGCAAATGGAAAAGTCGCCGAACCTGTCGGGGATGCTGCATCTGCTCGATGCGCAGATCGCGGCGGCCGACGAACCGCGTCGTAAGGAACTTGAAATGATGCGTGCGCTGATCAAGCAGCGCACGAAAAATCTGCCACGGTATACGTGCCAGAATTGCGGTTTCCGGGCACGGCTCTTCTACTGGCAGTGCCCCGGATGCAGCGGCTGGGAAACCTATGCGCCGCGCCGCGTCGAACCCGCGATGCCGGGCTGATCCCGGCACGCGGAGCCAACGCGCTGCGGTTGCCGCCAGGCTCGTCCCGGCGGCCAAGTTAGTCCATTACCGGGAAGTACCGGAACATCTATGAAAATCACCATCATCGGCACCGGCTATGTCGGTCTCGTCACGGGCGCCTGCCTCGCGGAGATCGGTCACGACGTCTTCTGTCTCGACGTCGATCCGCGCAAGATCGACATCCTGAACAACGGCGGGATGCCGATTCACGAACCGGGGCTGCTGGACATCATCGCGCGCAACCGCACGGCGGGGCGCCTGCGCTTCTCGACCGACATCGAGGCGAGCGTCGCGCATGGCGAGATCCAGTTCATCGCGGTCGGCACGCCGCCCGACGAGGACGGCTCGGCCGACCTGCAATACGTGCTCGAGGCCGCGCGCAACATCGGCCGCCACATGACGGGCTTCAAGGTGATCGTCGACAAGTCGACGGTGCCGGTCGGCACCGCGCAGCGCGTGCGCGGCGTAGTCGACGAAGCGCTTGCGGCACGCGGGCTCGCGGGCAGCGTCGCGCACCGCTTCTCGGTCGTGTCGAACCCGGAGTTCCTGAAGGAAGGCGCCGCGGTCGAGGACTTCATGCGCCCCGACCGGATCATCATCGGCGTCGACGACGACGAAACCGGCACGATCGCGCGCGAGAAGATGAAGAAGCTCTACGCGCCGTTCAACCGCAACCACGAGCGCACGATCTACATGGACGTGCGTTCGGCGGAATTCGCGAAGTATGCGGCGAACGCGATGCTCGCGACGCGCATCTCGTTCATGAACGAAATGTCGAATCTCGCCGACAAGGTCGGCGCCGACATCGAGGCCGTGCGCCGCGGGATCGGCTCCGATCCGCGCATCGGCTATCACTTCCTGTATGCCGGCGTCGGCTACGGCGGCTCGTGCTTCCCGAAGGACGTGCAGGCGCTGATCCGCACCGCGGGCGAGAACGGCCAGCCGCTGCGTATCCTGGAGGCCGTCGAGGCCGCCAACCATGCGCAGAAGGACGTGCTGATCGGCAAGATCGAGCAGCGCTTCGGCGCCGACCTGACGGGCCGCGAATTCGCGGTCTGGGGCCTCGCGTTCAAGCCGAACACCGACGACATGCGCGAAGCGCCGAGCCGTCGCCTGATCGCCGCGCTGCTCGAACGCGGCGCGACCGTGCGTGCCTATGATCCGGTCGCAGTCGACGAAGCGCGCCGCGTGTTCGCGCTGGATTTCGGCGACGATGCGGACGCACTGGCGCGGCTGCATCTCGTCGATACGCAGGACGTCGCGGTCACCGGTGCGGATGCACTCGTGATCGTGACCGAATGGAAGGAATTCCGCAGCCCCGATTTCACGCGCCTGAAGGCGGAGCTGAAGGCACCGGTGATCTTCGACGGGCGCAACCTGTACGAGCCGGATGCGATGGCCGAGCTGGGCATCGACTACTACGCGATCGGCCGGCCGTATGTCGATCCCCAGTTGTCCTCCCGTGGCTGAACCTACGATGAATACTCTTCGCGAAGTCGTTCCGGTGCCGCGCGAGCAACTCGCGCGCTCGCGTGTGCTCGTCGTCGGCGACGTGATGCTCGACCGTTACTGGTTCGGCAACGTCGACCGCATTTCGCCTGAGGCGCCGGTGCCGGTCGTGCACGTGCAGCGTCAGGAGGAGCGGCTCGGCGGTGCGGCCAACGTCGCGCGCAATGCCGTGACGCTCGGCGGCCAGGCCGGGCTGCTGTGCGTCGTCGGTTGCGACGAACCCGGCGAGCGGATCGTCGAGTTGCTCGGCAGCAGCGGCGTGACGCCGCATCTCGAGCGCGATCCGGCGCTGCCGACCACGATCAAGTTGCGCGTGCTCGCGCGCCAGCAGCAACTGCTGCGCGTCGACTTCGAGGCGATGCCGACGCACGAGGTATTGCTTGCGGGGCTCGCGCGCTTCGATGTGCTGCTGCCGCAGCACGACGTCGTGCTCATGTCGGATTACGCCAAAGGCGGCCTCACGCACGTCACGACGATGATCGAGAAGGCGCGTGCGGCGGGCAAGGCGGTGCTGGTCGACCCGAAGGGCGACGACTGGGCACGCTATCGCGGCGCATCGCTGATCACGCCGAATCGCGCGGAACTGCGCGAGGTGGTCGGGCAGTGGAAATCGGAAGACGACCTGCGCGCGCGCGTCGCGAATCTGCGTGCGGAGCTCGACATCGACGCACTGTTGCTCACCCGTTCGGAAGAGGGCATGACGCTCTTTTCCGCAGGTGGCGAACTGCATGCGCCGGCGCTCGCGCGCGAAGTGTTCGACGTGTCGGGCGCGGGCGACACCGTGATCGCGACGGTCGCGACGATGCTCGGCGCCGGGGTGCCGCTCGTCGACGCGGTCGTGCTCGCGAATCGCGCGGCAGGCATCGTGGTCGGCAAGCTCGGCACGGCCACGGTGGATTACGACGAACTGTTTCACTGAGCGCATTCGGCGGCGCGACGAGCGCGTCGCCCGAGCGGGCTCGCACTTTTCAGGCAGGACGATCATGACCCTCATCGTCACCGGCGCAGCCGGTTTTATCGGCGCGAACATCGTCAAGGCGCTCAACGAGCGCGGCGAGACGCGCATCATCGCGGTCGACAACCTGACCCGCGCAGACAAGTTTCGCAATCTCGTCGATTGCGAGATCGACGACTATCTCGACAAGACCGAATTCGTCGAGCGCTTTGCGCGCGGCGATTTCGGCAAGGTACGCGCGGTATTTCATGAAGGCGCCTGTTCGGACACGATGGAAACCGACGGCCGCTACATGATGGACAACAACTTCCGCTACAGCCGCGCGGTGCTCGATACCTGCCTCGCGCAGGGCACGCAGTTCCTGTATGCATCGTCGGCCGCGATCTACGGCGGCTCGACGCGTTTCGTCGAGGAGCGCGACGTCGAGGCGCCGCTGAACGTGTACGGCTATTCGAAGTTCCTGTTCGACCAGGTGATCCGTCGCGTGCTGCCGAGCGCGAAGAGCCAGATCGCGGGCTTCCGCTATTTCAACGTGTACGGCCCGCGCGAGACGCACAAGGGCCGCATGGCGTCGGTCGCGTTCCACAACTTCAACCAGTTCCGCGCGGAAGGCAAGGTGAAGCTGTTCGGCGAATACAACGGTTATGCGCCGGGCGAGCAGACGCGCGATTTCGTGTCGGTCGAGGACGTGACCAAGGTGAATCTGTTCTTCTTCGACCATCCGGAGAAGTCGGGCATCTTCAATCTCGGCACGGGCCGGGCGCAGCCGTTCAACGATATCGCTTCGACGGTCGTGAACACGTTGCGCGCGCTCGACAACCAGCCGCCGCTGACGCTCGCGCAGCAGGTCGAGCAAGGGTTGATCGAGTACGTGCCGTTCCCCGATGCGCTGCGCGGCAAGTACCAGTGCTTCACGCAGGCCGACCAGACGAAACTGCGCGCGGCTGGCTACGACGCACCGTTCCTGACCGTGCAGGAAGGCGTCGATCGTTACGTGCGTTGGCTATCCGGCCAGGTTTAAACCGGCGCGTTGCATCGATAGACTGGGTCTCACGGTCGGCAGCCGCCGGCCGTTTTCTTCGGAGATCCAGCACATGTTCAGGAAATGGTTTGCCGCAGCGGTCATGCTCGGCGCAGTAGCGTCGGCCTGGGCGGCCGTCGACGTCAACACCGCGAACGAGGATGCGCTCGTCGGCATCAAGGGCATCGGCCCCGCACGCGCGAAGGCGATTCTCGACGAGCGCGGCGCACGCGGTCCGTTCAGGAATGCGGACGATCTCGCCAAGCGTGTGAAAGGCATGGGCGGGCACACCGTCGAGCGGCTTCAGCAGGAAGGCTTGACGATCGGTGCGGCGGCAGCGAAGCCTGCTGTCGCACCGGCCCGCACCGCGCAGAAATAACGCGTCACGCAACCGACAAAGCGCTCCTTCAGTCGCCGTCGTTGCGACGGCTTCCCGCGGCATGCCGCGGGTTTTTTGCGTGGGGCGGCGTGCGGGGCGATCACGAACCGCGGCACGCGTATTCCATCGGCGCAATGGGGTTGCCGGCGCGCGTGCCGGTGCTGGTTTACAATCGATCGATTGATCGGCCTCGTACTCACGGTATACCCATGGCTTACAAAACTATCGAAGACACGATCGGCAATACGCCGCTCGTGCAACTGGTCCGCCTGCCGGACGACGAGATTCGCGCTCGCAACAACGTGGTGCTCGCGAAGCTCGAGGGCAACAATCCGGCCGGTTCCGTGAAGGATCGCCCGGCGCTGTCGATGATTAGCAAGGCCGAGGCGCGCGGGCGCATCAAGCCGGGCGATACGCTGATCGAGGCGACGAGCGGCAACACGGGCATCGCGCTCGCGATGGCCGCAGCAATCCGCGGCTACAAGATGGTGCTGATCATGCCGGAGGATCTGTCGGTCGAGCGCCGCCAGAGCATGGCGGCTTATGGTGCTGAAATCATCCTGACGCCGGTGAAGGGCGGGATGGAACTGGCGCGCGACCTCGCGGAGCAGATGCAGCGCGAAGGCAAGGGCGTGATCCTCGACCAGTTCGGCAACCCCGACAATCCGATCGCGCACTACGAAGCAACGGGGCCGGAGATCTGGCGCGATACCGAAGGACGCGTCACGCACTTCGTGTCCGCCATGGGCACGACGGGCACGATCATGGGCACGTCGCGCTACCTGAAGGAGCAGAATGCGGCGATCGAGATCGTCGGTGCGCAGCCGGAAGACGGCTCGCGTATTCCGGGCATTCGCAAGTGGCCGGAAGCCTACATGCCGACCATCTTCGATCGCAGCCGCGTCGATCGCGTCGAAAACGTGAGCCAGGCCGCGGCGGAAACGATGGCGCGCCGGCTCGCGGCGGTCGAAGGCATCTTCGCGGGGATTTCATCGGGCGGCGCATGCGAAGTCGCGATGCGCATCGCGCGTCAGGTCGAGAATGCGACGATCGTGTTCATCGTCTGCGATCGCGGCGACCGTTACCTGTCCACGGGCGTGTTTCCGGCTTGAGCGAGAGAGAGGCGCGCTTCGCGCCGCGATAAAAAAAGCGCCGCTCGTGCGGCGCTTTTTCTTTGGCTGGCCGGCGCTTATTGCGACTGGGCCTCGCCAGCGGCGGGCTGCAGCGCGCCGCTCGCTTCCATCTGCGCTTTCACGGCCTCGCCGAGCTGGTACACGGTGAGCGCGTAGAAGAAGCTGCGGTTGTAGCGCGTCAGCACATAGAAGTTCTTCAGGCCGAGCATGTATTCGGTCGCGCGCCCCGGCGTCGGCAGGTCGACCACGGTCACCGGCGTGCCGGCTTCGGTCGTGATGTTGACCGTCGGCTCGTTCAGCGTCATGCCCGCGCGCAGCAGTTGCGACAGCGCCCAGTGCGGTTCGGGCTGGCCGTCGGCGGCGGCCTGTGCGATGCCCAGGCTGCCCATGTCGGGCGTGATCTGCCAGACCACCGGGCGGTCGGTTTCCCAGCCGTGCTGCTTCAGGTAGTTCGCGACACTGCCGATCGCATCGACAGGACTGCTGCGCAGATCGACATGGCCCGTGCCGTCGAAGTCGACCGCATATTCGCGGATGCTGCTCGGCAGGAACTGCGGAATCCCGATCGCGCCGGTGTACGAGCCGAGCACGGTGGTCGGGTCGAGCTGGTTGTCGCGGGTCCAGACCAGGAAGTCTTCGAGGTTCTTGCGGAAGGTTGCCTGGCGGCTGTCGCGATTCGGCGTGTCCGGGTAGTCGAACGTGAGCGTCGTCAGCGCGTCGAGCACGCGGAAATTGCCCATGTAGCGGCCGTAGATGGTCTCGACGCCGATGATGCCGACGATCACCTCGGGCGGCACGCCGAACTGCTCGGATGCGCGCTGCAGCGTCGCCTGGTTCGCCTTCCAGAACTTCACGCCCGCGTTGATGCGGATCGGCTCGATGAAGCGCGAGCGATACACGCGCCAGTTCTTGACCGTCGGCGACGGGGCCGGCCTCACGAGCTTGACGGCCGTCGCCGAGTAGCTGACGCGCGAGAACAGCGCATGCAGGCTCGCCGAATCGAAGCCGTTGCGACTCACCATCTCGTCGATGAACGCGTCGACCTTCGCGTTGCTCGCGTAACGCTGTGGAACGATTTCCTCTTCGAAGGTCTGACCTTGCGGTGTCGGCTGCTGCGGCTGGGCCTGGGCGACGAGCGTGCCGGCGGACTTCGCAGGCTGCGTCTGCGCCATGGCAGGCGCGGTGCCGAGGGCCGCGGCGATGGCAGCGACGACGAGCGGAGCGCGAACACGGAACAGCGCGGAGAGAAGGGCGGCAGGCTTGCTGGAATTCATGTCGAAGCGGGCGGACAGGGCGATGGTGTTCGGCGCAGTATACCCGACGCATCCGGCGCGCCGGGACGAAGCTGGCCCCCGTTGTGGTAAGTTAGCGGCGAATTCGCGGCAGACGATGGACATCATTGAGGGAGACCTGCGGCGCATCGTGCGCCGCGGATGACAGCTTATGGCAACCGCTTTCTACACGCACCCCGACTGCATGCTGCACGAGATGGGGGAATGGCATCCGGAATGTCCGGCCCGCCTGTCGGCGATCCAGGATCAACTGATTGCGAGCCGCATCGACGACCTGATCGTGCACGAAACCGCGCCATTCGCGAGCGAGGTCGCGCTGGGCCGCGTGCATACGCAGGCGCACATCGACTACATCCGCAGCATGACGCCGGTCGACGGTTACGTCGAGATCGATCCCGATACGCTGATGAATCGCGACACGTGGCGCGCGGCACTGCGCGCGGCCGGCGCGGCGATCGCGGCGACCGACGCGGTGATCGAAGGCCGCTATGCGAATGCGTTCTGCGGCGTCCGTCCGCCCGGTCACCATGCGGAGCCGGCGCGCGCGATGGGCTTCTGCTTCTTCAACAACGTCGCGATCGCCGCGCGGCATGCGCTCGACGTACACGGCATCGAGCGTGTCGCGATCATCGATTTCGACGTGCATCACGGCAACGGCACCGAGGCGGCGTTCGCGAACGACGAGCGCGTGCTGATGTGCAGCTTCTTCCAGCATCCGCTGTATCCGTTCTCGGGCGTCGATCATCAGGCGCCGAACATGGTCAACCTGCCGATGCCCGCCCGCAGCAACGGGATGGCGATCCGCGAAGCGGTCGACATGTTCTGGCTGCCGCGTCTCGACGCGTTCAAGCCGCAGATGCTGTTCGTGTCGGCCGGCTTCGATGCGCATCGCGAGGACGACATCGGCAATCTCGGCCTCGTCGAAGCCGACTTCGAATGGCTGACCGCGCAGATCGTCGACGTGGCGCGCCGGCATGCGCAGGGCCGCATCGTCAGTTGCCTCGAAGGCGGCTACAACCTGTCCGCGCTCGGGCGCAGCGTGGTCGCGCACCTGCGCGTGCTGGCCGGGATCTGATTTCCGCTTGACCGGCGGGCCGGCGTGTTCAGTGCGCCGGCACGCGCGCATGAATCCACGCGATCAGCGCGTCGATCACGCGATCGCGTTCGAGATCGTTCATCGTTTCGTGGAAACCGCCTTCGTACAGCGTCAGCGTACGGTCGGGCGAGCCGACGCGCGCGCCGAACGCGCGACTGCCGTCGGGTTCGGTCAGCTTGTCCTCGGTGCCGTGATAGACGAGCACCGGTACCCGCAGCGCGCCGCGGCCATTCTCGATGCGCGCCATCGCGTCGAGAATCTCCGCGCCGGTGCGGGCGGGCACCGCGCCGTGATGCACGAGCGGATCGGCGCGATTGGCGGCGACGACGGCCGGATCGCGCGACAGCAGCGCCGCATCGATCCTGATCGCGGGGAACGTGGGCCACACCCGGCTGATGACGCGGCTGACCGCAAGCATCCAGCGCGGCACGTCGCGCCCCGGCGCGAGCGCCGGACTCGACAGCACGAGGCCTGTCAGCCCATGGCCACGGGTCGGTGCGCGTTCGATCGCATAGAGCGCCGCGACCGCGCCACCCATGCTGTGTCCCATCAGGAACAGCGGCGCGTCGCCACGCGCGGCTTCGGCGACCAGCGCATCCGCATCGTTCAGGTAGCCGTCGAAGCGCTCGACCCACACGCGTTTGCCGGGCGATTGGCCATGCCCGCGCAGATCGATCGCCAGCACGTCGATGCCGGCTGCATTCAGCCGGCCGGCGAGCGCGGCATAGCGGCCCGCGTGTTCGGCGAGGCCATGCACCAGCGCGATCGTCGCGCGCGGCGGCGCGGTGCCGTCGCCGGCCGGCCAGCGGTACGACGCCAATTCGAGCCCGTCCGCGGTACGCAGCCGGCCCATGCGCGGCGCGGGTGCCGATCCGGTGGCGGCGGGTGCGGCGGCCGGCGTGGTGGTGATACTCATCTGGCGTGTCCCCTGTTCGTTGGTCGGTGTTCCGGATCATAGACGCGGCCTTCCCGCGCGGGCCCAGCGGCGCCCCTCTAATTTCGTCCGGTTATGAAAAGATCGAAATCGATTATTAAGGGGAATGAGGGGTTTGCGGTAAAATCACCGGTTATTCCAGATGCATCGGCGGCCGACTGGCGGGCCAACTCGCCGGCCGGCCGCCGTTTTGTTTACATGATCGAATTACGCAATCTCTCGCAGCGTTTCCCCGGCCCGGGCGGCTGGGTCGATGCGCTGCGCAACGTCAACCTGACGATCCCGCAAGGCGAGGTGTTCGGCATCATCGGCCGAAGCGGCGCCGGCAAGAGCACGCTCGTGCGCACCATCAACCTGCTCACGCGGCCGACCGAAGGCAATGTCGTCGTCGGCGGGCGCGACCTGATGCTGCTGTCGGCCGGTGCGCTGCGCGAGGCACGCCGCGAGATCGGCATGATCTTCCAGCACTTCAACCTGCTGTCGTCGCGCACGGTGTTCGACAACGTCGCGCTGCCGCTCGAACTGGCCGGTGCGAGCCGTGCCGACATCGAAGCCGCCGTGCTGCCGCTGCTCGATCTGGTCGGGCTGTCCGCGCAGAAGGACCGCTATCCGTCGCAGATCAGCGGCGGCCAGAAGCAGCGCGTCGGCATCGCCCGCGCGCTGGCGAGCCAGCCGAAGGTACTGCTGTCGGATGAAGCGACGTCCGCGCTTGATCCCGAAACCACGCGTTCGATCCTCGACCTGCTGAAGCGCATCAACCGCGAGCTCGGCCTGACGATCGTGCTGATCACGCACCAGATGGAAGTGATCAAGCAGGTCTGCGATCGCGTCGCGGTGCTCGATGCGGGACGCGTGGTCGAGGAAGGTCGCGTGATCGACGTGTTCCTGCAGCCGCATCACGAAGTGACGCGCGCGCTGATCGGCGACGTGATCGCGCAGGAGCTACCGCCCGCGCTGAAGGCGCGCGTGGCCGAGCGGCTGAAGACGGGCAGCGGCCATCTGCTGCGGCTCGCCTTCACGGGCTCGGGGGTCGACCAGCCGATCCTGTCGGAGACGATCCGCCGGTACGAACTCGATTTCAACATCCTGCATGGCCAGATCGACGAGATCCAGGGGCAGGCATTCGGTTCGCTCGCGGTGCTCGCGGGCGGCGAGCCGGGCAAGGTCGGGCAGGCGCTCGCGTTCCTGCGCGAGCAAGGCGTGGTGGTAGAGGAGCTTTCGTATGTTGAGTGAGATGTTCGATATGTTCGTGCAGTCGTTCTGGGAGACGCTGATCATGGTCGGCATCTCCGGAGCGGTCGGCGCGCTCGTCGGCCTGCCGCTCGGCGTGCTGCTCTACCTGACCGATCGCCAGGGCGTGCTGCAGAACCTCGCGGTGAATCGCGTGCTCGGCGGCATCGTGAACGCCGTCCGCTCGACGCCGTTCATCATCCTGCTGGTCGCGGTGATTCCGTTCACGCGGCTCGTCACCGGTTCGTCGATCGGCACGGCCGCGGCGGTCGTGCCGCTGACGCTCGCGGCCGCGCCGTTCATCGCGCGTCTCGTCGAAACGGCGCTGCGTGAAGTCGACCGCGGGCTGATCGAGGCCGCGCAATCGATGGGCGCGACCACGTCGCAGATCGTATTCAAGGTGCTGTTGCCCGAATCGCTGCCGGGCGTCGTCGCGGGCCTGACGATCACGTTCGTGTCGCTGGTCGGCTATTCGGCGATGGCGGGTGCGATCGGCGGCGGCGGCCTCGGCGATCTCGGCATCCGCTACGGTTACCAGCGCTATTTGCCGGAAGTGATGTGGACGGTCGTCGCGATCCTGATCGTGTTCGTGCAGATCGTGCAATCGTTCGGCGACTGGCTGGTGCGCCGGCTGAGCCACAAATAAGACAGACCGATCCGATAGGGGAGACACGATGCAACGACGCTTCATGCTGAAATTTGCCGCGGCGCTGGGCGCGGCCGCACTGTTCGCGGGCGCGCACGCCCGGGCCGAAACCATCAAGGTGGGCGTGACGGGCGGCCCGCACGCGCAGATCATGGAAGTGGTGAAGCAGGTCGCGGCGAAGGGCGGCCTGGAGATCCGCATCGTCGAATTCTCCGACTACGTGCAGCCGAACGCCGCGCTCGCGTCGGGCGATCTCGACGCGAACAGCTACCAGCACGATCCGTATCTGCAGGCGCAGGTGAAGGATCGCGGCTACAAGCTGATCAAGGTCGCGGATACCGTCACGTTCCCGATGGGCATCTATTCGAAGCGCGTGAAGTCGCTGGCCGAGCTGAAGCCGGGCGCGCGCATCGCCGTTCCGAACGATCCGACCAACGGCGGTCGCGCGCTGCTGCTGCTGCAGAAGCAGGGGCTGCTGAAGCTGCGCGCGGATGCGGGGCTGAAGGCGACGCCGCTCGATATCGTCGACAATCCGCGCAAGCTGAAGATCGTCGAGCTCGACGCGGCGCAGATCCCGCGCTCGCTCGGCGACGTCGACGCGGCCGCGATCAACACCAACTACGCGATGGAAGCGGGGTTGAAGCCGAAACAGGACGCGATCGCGATCGAGGGCCCGAACGGCCCGTACGCGAACATCCTCGCGATTCGCGAGACGGACCGGAACAAGCCGTGGGTCGCGAAGCTGATTGCGGCGTATCACTCGGCCGACGTGAAGCAGTTCATCGAAGGCAAGTTCGGCGGCGCGGTCATCGCCGCCTGGTAACGGGCGAAGCACGGGATGCCCGGCGGGATTAGAGTCGATGATCGAAAACCCGGGCTTTGCGTCCGGGTTTTTTCTCTTTTAAAATAGAACGACCGTTCGCTATCATTGGCGCGTCGCCAAGAAGCGGTATCCTCGACAACCATCATGGTTGGGTCCGCCTGGCCGCGCAGTCATGAGGCCTCGCTATAAAATGGCCTCTGGTCGTATTCGTAACTTTGGAGCGTGTGCATGAAAATCCTGGTGCCAGTGAAAAGAGTGGTCGATTACAACGTGAAGGTCCGCGTGAAGTCGGACAACACGGGCGTCGACATCGCGAACGTGAAGATGTCGATGAACCCGTTCGACGAAATCGCCGTTGAAGAAGCCGTGCGCCTGAAGGAAGCGGGTGTCGCGACCGAAGTGATCGCGGTGTCGGTGGGCGTCACGCAAGCGCAGGAAACGCTGCGCACGGCGCTGGCGATCGGCGCGGATCGCGCGATCCTCGTCGAGTCGAACGACAGCGTCGAGCCGCTGGCCGTCGCGAAGATCCTGAAGGCGCTGGTCGACAAGGAACAGCCGCAACTCGTGATCCTCGGCAAGCAGGCGATCGACGACGATTCGAACCAGACGGGCCAGATGCTGGCCGCGCTGGCAGGCCTGCCGCAAGCGACGTTCGCGTCGAAGGTGACGGTGGCCGACGGCAAGGCGACGGTGGCGCGCGAAGTCGACGGCGGCGCGGAAACGCTGTCGCTGACGCTCCCGGCGGTCGTCACGACCGACCTGCGCCTGAACGAGCCGCGCTACGTGACGCTGCCGAACATCATGAAGGCGAAGAAGAAGCCGCTGGAAACCGTGAAGCCGGAAGACCTCGGTGTGGACGTCGCGCCGCGTCTGAAGACGCTGAAGGTGGTCGAGCCGCCGAAGCGCGCAGCCGGCGTGAAGGTGCCGGACGTGAAGACGCTGGTCGAGAAGCTGAAGACCGAAGCCAAGGTGCTGTAAGAGGGAGCGGAAAGAAATGACGATTCTGGTGATTGCAGAACACGACAACGCGTCGATCAAGGCCGCGACGCTGAACACGGTGGCGGCGGCAGCGAAGATCGGTGGCGACATCCACGTGCTGGTCGCGGGCCACAACGCGCAAGCGGCGGCAGACGCTGCAGCGAAGATCGCAGGCGTGTCGAAGGTGCTGCTGGCCGACGCGCCGCAACTGGCCGAAGGCCTGGCGGAAAACGTCGAGGCGACCGCGCTGAACATCGCGAAGGACTACTCGCACATCCTCGCGCCGGCGACGGCCTACGGCAAGAACATCGCGCCGCGTATCGCGGCGAAGCTGGACGTCGCGCAGATCTCGGACATCACGGCAGTCGATTCGGCCGACACGTTCGAGCGCCCGATCTACGCGGGTAACGCGATCGCGACGGTGCAGTCGAGCGACCCGATCAAGGTCATCACGGTGCGTGCAACGGGCTTCGATCCGGTGGCGGCGGAAGGCGGCAGCGCGGCGGTCGACAAGATCGAAGCGGCGGCCGACGCCGGCAAGTCGCAGTTCGTGAGCCGCGAAGTGACGAAGCTGGACCGTCCGGAACTGACGTCGGCGAGCATCATCGTGTCGGGCGGCCGCGGCCTGGGCAGCGGCGAGAACTACACGAAGGTGCTGGAGCCGCTGGCCGACAAGCTGTCGGCAGCGCTCGGCGCATCGCGCGCGGCAGTCGACGCCGGCTACGTGCCGAACGACTACCAGGTCGGCCAGACCGGCAAGATCGTCGCGCCGCAGCTGTACATCGCGGTCGGCATTTCGGGTGCGATCCAGCACCTGGCCGGCATGAAGGATTCGAAGGTGATCGTCGCGATCAACAAGGATCCCGAAGCACCGATCTTCAGCGTGGCCGATTACGGCCTCGTCGGCGATCTGTTCGCGCTCGTGCCGGAACTCGTGACCGAGCTCGGCTGACGCGGTGTGATGCTTCAGCGGTAAGCACACGAGAAGAGGGGCGCGACGAGCGCCCCTTTTTGTTGTGTCATCGCGGAAGAGGCGCGAGCGGCGTGCGCCTGGACGATCCGCGATCGTCTCGTGCCGAGCGGCGCTCGCACGCTCGCAGTCGCCCAAAAGAGAAAGGCGCCCTCGGGCGCCTTTCTCGCTGATGCAACGGGCCCGCATCGCCGCGGGCCGTTCCGACTTACGCGTATGCCGGGCGCGTCTGGCCGGGCACGTCCTTCAGGTAACGATGCACCGACAGGTCGTCGGCCTGGATCGCGGGCATCTTGCCCGAGATCAGGTCCGCGAGCAGTTGGCCCGAGCCGCACGACATCGTCCAGCCGAGCGTGCCGTGGCCGGTGTTCAGGAACAGGTTCGACACCGGCGTGCGGCCGACGATCGGCGTGCCGTCCGGCGTCATCGGGCGCAGGCCCGTCCAGAACGTCGCCTTCGACGTGTCGCCGCCGCCCGGGAACAGGTCGTTCACGCACATCTCCAGCGTTTCGCGGCGTGCCGCGCGCAGCTTCTTGTCGAAGCCGACGATTTCCGCCATGCCGCCGACGCGGATGCGCTGGTCGAAGCGCGTGATCGCGATCTTGTAGGTCTCGTCGAGCACGGTCGACACGGGCGCGGCGGCTTCGTTGACGATCGGCGCGGTGATCGAATAACCCTTGAGCGGATAGACCGGAATCTTCATCAGGTTCGAGATGAAGTTCGTCGAGTACGAGCCGAGCGCGACGACGTACGCGTCCGCGCGTACCGTCTCGCTGCCGCACTGCACGCCGGCGATCTTGCCGCCCGCGATCGCGAGCGCATCGATCGGCGTGTTGTAGCGGAACTTGACGCCAAGCGATTCGGCGAGCGCGGCGAGGCGCGTCGTGAACAGCTGGCAATCGCCCGTTTCGTCGCCCGGCAGGCGCAGGCCGCCCGTCAGCTTGTGCGAGACGGCGGCGAGCGCCGGTTCGGCCTTTTTCAGTTCGGCCGGCGACAGCAGTTCGAACGGCACGTTCGCTTCCTGCAGCACGGCGATGTCCTTCGCCGCGCCGTCGATCTGCTGCTGCGTGCGGAACAGTTGCAGCGTGCCGCCCGTGCGGCCTTCGTACTGGATACCGGTATCGGCACGCAGCGCCTGCAGGCAGTCGCGGCTGTATTCGGCGAGACGGACCATGCGGCCCTTGTTGACTGCATAGCGCTCGGCCGTGCAGTTGCGCAGCATCTGATACATCCACTGGAGCTGGAAGCGCGTGCCGTCGAGGCGGATCGCGAGCGGCGCGTGCTTTTCGAACATCCACTTGACCGCCTTCAGCGGCACGCCGGGCGCGGCCCACGGCGCGGCATAGCCGGGCGAGATCTGGCCTGCGTTCGCGAAGCTCGTCTCCAGCGCCGGGCCGGCTTCCCGGTCGATCACCGTGACTTCATGGCCGGCGCGCGCGAGGTAATACGCGCTTGCCACGCCCACCACACCGCTGCCCAGAATGACGACTCGCATAGCTGCTCCAGATGGAAGGGACCAGGTTGAGGCCGGGCGCACCCTGCGGCTCCGTGTAACCTCTAGCTGATCTAGTTTTTTGAGCTATGGTATTGTCGAATGTGCAGTTTTTGTTATCGTATTTTTTCGGTTTTCAGCATAAACAAATGAGAACGCAACGTCAGCCCGTACGCTCGCTCGACAAGCTCGACCGACGCATCCTGAAACTGCTCCAGGACGACGGCCGGATGGCGATGAAAGACCTTGCGGAACAGGTCGGCCTGACCGTCACGCCGTGTATCGAGCGTGTGCGGCGCATGGAGCGCGACGGCGTGATCACCGGTTATCACGCGCGGGTCGACCCGGGCCAGCTGGGCGCCGCGCTGCTGGTGTTCGTCGAGATCACGCTCGGCCACAAGGGCGGCAACATGTTCGAGCAATTCCGCCGGGAAGTGATGAAGATCGACGAGGTGCTCGAATGCCATCTCGTCTCCGGCGATTTCGACTATCTGATCAAGGCGCGGATCGGCGAGATGGCCGACTACCGCAAGCTGCTCGGCGACATCCTGCTGCAGTTGCCCGGCGCCGTGCAGTCGAAGAGCTACGTCGTGATGGAAGAAATCAAGGAAACGCTGACGATCGCCGTCGGCGAATGACGTGCCGGCGGCCCGTTGTCGGGCCCTTTATCCCGCCCTTGGCATGCTGCGCCCAATACTGTATAAATGTACAGTATTGGGCGCAGGCGAATGGGTGGGCACATGGACGATCGGTCCGACAACGAATTTCCGATAGCGCCGCCCGTGCCCCGCAAGGGGCGCGGTGCGGTCGACAACCTGCAGGGGCGGTATGAACTCGCGCAGCGCGAAGCGGTGGACGACGGCTGGACGCACGAGTCCGACGATGCCGATTTCCCCGCGCCGCTGCGCACGCAGGTATTCGAGGAGCGGGCGAAGAGCATCCTGACGCGCAACCAGTCGCCCGATATTCCGTTCAGCGTGTCGCTCAATCCGTATCGCGGTTGCGAGCACGGTTGTATCTACTGTTTCGCGCGGCCGACGCACAGCTATCTCGGGCTGTCGCCGGGGCTCGATTTCGAAAGCCGCATCTACGCGAAGGTGAACGCGGCCGAACTGCTCGAACGCGAGATTTCCCGCAAGCGCTACGTGCCGGAGCCGATCGCGCTCGGCGTCAACACCGACGCATACCAGCCGGTCGAGCGCGACCTGCGCATCACGCGCAGCGTGGTCCAGGTGATGCACGATCGCGGGCTGCCGTTCGCGGCGATCACGAAATCGTCGCTGATCGAGCGCGATCTCGACCTGCTCGCGCCGATGGCCGAACGCGGGCAGGTGATGGCGGCGGTCACGATCACGACGCTCGATGCCGAACTCGCGCGCACGCTCGAGCCGCGCGCGGCCACGCCGGCGCGGCGGTTGCGCACGATCCGCGCACTGCGCGAGGCGGGCGTGCCGGTCGGCGTGAGCATCGCACCGGTGATTCCGTTCGTGACCGAGCCGGACATGGAGCGCGTGCTGGAGGCGTGCGCGGAAGCCGGTGCGACGCATGCGAGCTACATCATTCTGAGGTTGCCGTGGGAGGTCGCGCCGCTGTTCAAGAGCTGGCTTGCCGCGCATTTTCCCGATCGTGCGGAGCGCGTGATGAACCGCGTGCGCGACATGCGCGGCGGCAAGGATTACGACTCGGATTTCTCGAAACGGATGAAGGGCGAGGGGATCTGGGCCGACCTGTTGCGGCAGCGCTTCCGTCAGGCGGTCAAGCGGCTCGGGTTGAACGAGCGCACGAACGGCATTCTCGATCTGTCGCGGTTCAGCGGGGCGCCGGCCGCTGCGGTGCCGGCGCCACGTGTTGCGGTTCGCTCAGCCGGCGCGAAGCCGCGCGACGACATGCAGTTGAGCCTGTTCTGATGGACGAGCGATACGGTTGCCGGTGTGCCGTATCGACCGTATCGGTGGTGCTTACTGCGAAATCTGCTTGGCTGCTTCGACCTGCGATTCGAAGTAAGTCTGGAACGACAGCGCGAGCGCGGTCATCAACAGGAACGCGCCGATCAGCAGCGAGAAGATCACGACGAAGATCACGGTCCAGCCCGACTTGCTGTGCTTGCCGGTGTCCGCGTTGAATTGCGCATCCCATTTTTCGTCGGGACGCAGCCCGTAGACGAGTGCGGCGAGGAACGCCGCCAGCAGCGAGATTGCGCCGGGGACCGCGAGCCACCAGCCGAGGCCGGCGCTGCGCTGGGTAGCCGCGAGCAAGAGGAAGCCTGGGATGCCGACGATCGTCGCGAGCAGGTGGGCCCAGCCGTACACGTCGCGAAAGCCGTACAGATAGAAGCGGTGCGCGCCGAGCGATCCGAGCAGGAACGCGAGGGCGGCTGTGAGCGTCTTGGAGCGGAAGCGGCGGGGCGATGCGGTGCTGCTGGACATGGATGGCGGCGTCTTGTCGTTGGCATGGGCGGGGCCGGCAGGCCGGCGCGGGCGCGCGGCCCGGCACGCATTCTACGATGCCCGGTCGGGCCCGGTCACCCCTCGCCTGCGTCAAGGTGCCGCATAGGTCACGCGATAGATCGCGCCTGCGTAATCGTCGCTGACGAGCAGCGAGCCGTCCGGCAGCGGCAGTACATCGGCCGGGCGTCCCCATACCGTGCCGTCGGGTCGCAGCCAGCCGGTAACGAACGGCGTCTGGCGTGCATGGCTGCCGTCCGCCGAGACGACCACGCGCATCACGCGGTAGCCGACCTTCGTGCTGCGGTTCCACGAGCCGTGTTCGGCAATGAAGACATTATTGCGATACGACGCCGGAAACATCGGCCCGGTATAGAAGCGCATTCCGAGCGCCGCGACGTGCGCGCCGAGTTTCAGGACGGGCGGCACGTAACGGCGACAGACGTCGGCGCTGCCGAATTCGGGGTCGGGCGTATCGCCGCCGTGGCAGTAGGGAAAGCCGAAGTCGAGGCCGGCGCGCGGCGCGCGGTTCAGCTTGTCGTCGGGTACGTCGTCGCCCATCATGTCGCGCCCGTTGTCGGTGAACCACAGCTCGCCCGAATCGGGGTGCCATGCAAAGCCGACCGTATTGCGTATGCCGCGGGCGACCACTTCGCGTCCGCTGCCGTCGGCGTTCATTCGCGCGATGATCGCGTAGCGGTTGCGATCGGCGAGGCAGGCGTTGCACGGTGCGCCGGTCGGCACGTACAGCTTGCCGTCGGGGCCGAATGCGATGAATTTCCAGCCGTGATGGTGGTCGGTCGGCAGCGCGTCGGTCACCACGACAGGCGCGGGAGGTCTGGCGAGCCGGTCGTCGATATGGTCGATGCGCACGATGCGCGACACGGCGGATATGTAGAGAGCGCCGTCGCGGTAGGCGACGCCGACGGGCATGTCGAGCCCGGACGCGACGACGTAGCGCGCGCTGATCCGGCCCTCGTGCATGACGAACGCGTGGACGCGGCCGTCTCGTGTGCCGACATACAGGATGCCGCGCGGCGACCACGCCATTTCGCGCGCGGCCGGTACGGCGTCGGTCAGCACGTCCACGTGGAAGCCGGGCGGCACGACGAGTTCGTTCACCGGCAGCGGCGCGGTAAACGCCGGCGCGGACACGGAGCAGGCAAGGCCGGCAAGCAGCGCCGCGAATGGGCGCCGTGCGCGGCGCACGAGGGCGGCGCGAAGGGGCAACATGACGGTCGGGAGCGTCCTGGACACGACGATTGTAGGCCCGGCGGACGGGCCGTCCGCGGATTTTTACGCGTAAGTGTTTGTTGTACCTCTGGTTTCCGGCTATAATCGCGTGTTTCAGTAGTTTCGAACCCGGTTTTCCCGAAGGACATCATATGGTTATCATCCGTCTGGCTCGTGGCGGCTCGAAGAAGCGCCCGTTCTACAACATCGTTGCTACCGATTCGCGCAACCGTCGTGACGGCCGCTTCATCGAGCGCGTCGGCTTCTACAACCCGGTCGCCACGAAGGGCGAATCGCTGCGTATCGCTCAGGATCGCCTGACGTACTGGCAAGGCGTTGGCGCGCAACTGTCGCCGACCGTCCAGCGTCTCGTGAAGGAAGCGCAAAAGGCGCAACCGGCTGCCTAACATGGCACGGTGTGCCGGTCGTGCCGGCTATGAGGTGCATTGATGGCGGGTCACGATTCCGGTAATGCAAGGCGCGGGCGTGCGTCATTCGGCGCATTCGTCCGCAAACCGGTCGAGCGCGACATGGTCGCGAACGCCGGTCAAGCTGCCGAACCAGGCGGCCTCGACGCGACGCAAACCTGGCCCGACGATGCCGTCGAGGTCGGGGCGGTGGTCGACGCCTACGGCCTGAAAGGCTGGGTCAAGGTGGCGGCGCATGCCGATGCCGGTCGCGGTGGCGACGCGCTGCTCAATGCGCGTCGCTGGTGGCTGGAACGCGGTGCGGAGCGGCTTTCCGTCCGCATCATGCAGTCGAAGACGCACAGCGACACTGTCGTTGCGCAACCCGCGGGCGTCAGCGACCGCGATGCTGCGCTGTCCATGCGCGGCTTTCGCGTGTTCGTGCGCCGGGAAGATTTCCCGGCACTGGCCGCGGACGAATTCTATTGGGTCGACCTGATCGGTCTCGAGGTCGTCAACGAGCAATCGGTGGCGCTCGGGAAGGTGAGCGGGATGATCGACAACGGCGTGCATTCGATCATGCGTGTCGAGTATCCGGCGACCGGCAAAGACGGTCGGCCGACCACCGACGAGCGGTTGATTCCGTTCGTCGGCGTCTACGTCAAAACGGTGGATCAGGCGGCGCGTCGCATCGTCGTCGACTGGGAAGCCGATTACTGAAATGAACCAGGTTACCGAGAGCGCGGTGCAGTTCGACGTCATCACGCTCTTTCCCGAGATGTTCCGCGCACTGACCGACTGGGGAATCACCAGCCGGGCCGTCAAGCAGGGGCGCTTCGGGCTGCGCACCTGGAACCCGCGTGATTTCACGACGGACAACTACCGCACGGTCGACGATCGTCCGTACGGCGGCGGTCCGGGCATGGTGATGCTGGCGAGGCCGCTCGAAGCCGCGATCGATGCCGCGAAAGCGGCACAGGCGGAGCAGGGCATCGCGAGCACGCGCGTCGTGATGATGTCGCCGCAAGGCGCGCCGCTCACGCATGATCGCGCGGTGCGGATGGCGCAGGAACCCGGCGTCGTCGTGCTGTGCGGTCGTTACGAAGCGATCGATCAGCGCCTGCTCGACCGTTGCGTCGACGAGGAAATCAGCCTCGGCGATTTCGTGCTGTCGGGCGGCGAGCTGCCGGCGATGGCGATGATGGATGCAGTCGTGCGGTTGCTGCCCGGTGTGCTGAACGATTCGCTGTCGGCCGTGCAGGACAGCTTCGCCGATGGTCTGCTCGATTGTCCGCACTACACGCGTCCCGAGGAATACGACGGCGTGCGCGTGCCGGACGTGTTGCTCGGCGGGCATCATGCCGAGATCGAGAAGTGGCGGCGTCAGGAAGCATTGAGGAATACGTTGCGGAAGCGGCCGGACCTGATCGTCCGGGCGCGCCGCGAAAAGTTGTTGAGCCGGGCCGACGAGGCGTGGCTTGCGAACCTCGCACGCGAAGCGAAGGACGCCTCCTGAGGCGGCTGCGCGAGCGGGAATTGGCGGTGCCGTACATGCGTGTACGGTGCCTGATGTGAATCCATCCTCTATCGGGGCCAGGCCTGGAAGCAGGCGGGTGCCAACGCCGACACGATGGCATAAGGAGTCAGTAATGAATCTGATCGCAAAACTTGAGCAGGAAGAAATCGAGCGCGCGCTCGCCGGCAAGACGATCCCCGATTTCGCCCCGGGCGACACGGTGATCGTGAACGTGAACGTGGTTGAAGGTAACCGCAAGCGCGTTCAGGCTTACGAAGGCGTCGTGATCGCGATTCGCAATCGTGGTCTGAACTCGAACTTCATCGTTCGCAAGATCTCGTCGGGCGAAGGCGTCGAGCGTACGTTCCAGACGTACTCGCCGCTGCTGGCAAGCATCGTCGTGAAGCGTCGCGGTGATGTGCGTCGTGCGAAGCTGTACTACCTGCGCGAGCGTTCGGGCAAGTCGGCTCGTATCAAGGAAAAGCTGGTGTCGAAGGATCGCGCCGCAGCAGCTTCCCAAGAGTAAGAGCTGTAAGGAAAAAGCACCCAACCGGGTGCTTTTTTCATTCTGGCGCGACAATATGCTCGATACGACACGAACCCGAGAGCCCCATTGAATCGCCGCCCCATCATCGATCCCGAAGTCTTGCCGGTCGAAGGCACCGGCGCCGGCCTGCCCGTCATCGACTCCCGGCTGATGACGCCGTCCGGCCTGCGCGAACGTTTCGCGCGCACGCTCGAATGGAGCGTCGAGCCCGGCGAGGCGAGGCTGCAGGAGGGCGTCGATCCGCGTAGCGCGGCCGTCCTCGTGCCGCTCGTCGTCCGCGAGTCAGGCCTCACCGTGCTGCTGACGCAGCGCGCCGATCACCTGAACGACCACGCCGGACAGATCAGCTTTCCCGGCGGCCGTCGCGAGCCGTTCGACCGCGATGCGACCGCCACGGCGTTGCGCGAGGCGAAGGAAGAGATCGGGCTGGCCGCCGAACGCGTCGAGATTCTCGGCGCGCTGCCCGACTACCTGACCGGCACGGGTTTCTGCGTGACGCCGGTCGTCGGCCTCGTGCATCCGCCGTTTACCGTGCAGGCCGATACGTTCGAAGTCGCCGAGATTTTCGAAGTGCCGCTCGCGTTCGTGATGAATCCCGCGAACCATCAGGTCCGCGTGTTCCGGTGGGAAGGCGGCGAGCGTCGTTTTTTTGCCATGCCCTATCCGAATGGCGAACCGGGCGGGCATTACTTCATCTGGGGCGCAACTGCCGGCATGTTTCGCAATCTGTATCGCTTCTTGGCCGCCGGCTAGGCGGGCGCGCCGACTGGCGCGCGCGACCGGCTGCCGGGCGACCGCGCCGGCAGCCATGCGCGGCTGACGCTGTGCTATCGTTATGCAAAAAATGACATAACTCCGAAGACGGCGCCACGCATGACTTTCTTTTCGGTTCTCCTCGCTCTCATCATCGAACAGGTCCGCGCGTTGTCGCCGAGCAATCCGGTATTCGCGCTGTTCCAGTTTCATGCGGAAACCGTCGCGCATGGCCTCGACGCCGGCAAGCAGAAGCACGGGATCCTCGCATGGCTCGCGGTCGTGCTGCCGTGGGTGCTGATCGTCGCGCTGATCTATTTCCTGCTGTACAAGGTGAGCTTCGTGCTCGCGTTCCTGTGGAACGTCGCCGTCGTGTATTTCACGCTCGGCTTCCGCCAGTTCAGCCACTACTTCACCGACATCCACCTCGCGCTCAACAACGACGACGTGCCGCGCGCGCGTGAAATCCTCCATGAATGGACGGGCATCGACACGGTCGACATGCCGGTGGGTGAAATCGTCCGCCATACGCTGATCCATGCGGTCGTCGCGTCGCATCGCCACGTGTTCGGCGTGTTCTTCTGGTACGTGCTGCCGATCGGCCCGGCCGGCGCCGTGCTGTACCGGATTTCCGAATATCTCGCGCGCAGCTGGGCGACGCCGGGCGACGACCGTACGGCCGCGTTCTCGACGTTCGCGCAGCGTGCGTTCTTCGTGATCGACTGGATTCCGTCCCGACTGACGGCGCTCGGTTTCGCGATCGTCGGCAATTTCGAGGATGCGATTTACGCGTGGCGCAATCACACGCGCCAGTGGCCCGACCCGAACGACGGCGTACTGCTGGCCGCCGGCAGCGGGGCGCTTGGCGCGCGTCTCGCAGGGCCGCTCGCGGAACCGTCGAGCCTCGATGCGCTGGCAGTCGGCGACAGCGGCCCGTTGACGGTTGGTGACGATTGCACGCCGCGCACGCTGCAGTCGGCGGTCGGCCTCGTATGGCGCGCGGTGATTCTGTGGATGATCCTGCTGCTGATGCTGACGCTTGCCGTCTGGGTGTCGTGACGGGGCAGCCTGACGCGCGATGAAATGAAAAGGCCGGCTCGATGCCGGCCTTTTCGCTGTGTGTCAGCGCGGTGCATTCAGTCATCGAGCGGGTCACGCACGGCGCCGCATTGCCAGCACGCGGTGAATTGCGCTTCGAGCGCTTCGCCGCACTGCCGGCAGCGCCAGGGCGCCGCGCCCGCCGACGGGCCGTGCGACGCGGCGTCGAGGAGCCGGCGGGCGAGCGCGTCGTCACGTTCGTCGTCGAGCCACAGCTCGGGTGTGCACGCATCGGCCGGCAGGCCGCCGAGCGCGCCGGTCGCGTAGCAGTTGTGCAGTTCGCAACCGATGCCGGCTACCTGGAGCACGTTGGCCCAATGCTGCGCGGTCGCGAGGTCGGGTGCCTTGAAACGCATCGCGGCTCCTGTCGATGAAAGCCGGCCCGGCTGGCGCCGGCCGGCCGTCGTGCACGTCGCGCGGTCAGCGGACGATCTGGCTCGCCTCGTGCACGAGCTGCGCGTACAGCGCGTGCCGCGACGGCGCGATACGGCCGTCGGCGACCGCTTCGAGGATCGCGCAGCCGGGCTCGTGCAGATGATGACAATTATAGAAACGGCAGTCCGCGAGCAGCGGCCGGAATTCCGGAAACGCGCGCTCGAGGCGGCCTTCGGTCAGGTGGTAGAGGCCGAATTCCTGGAAGCCCGGCGAATCGATCAGCGCACCGCCGCCTTCCAGCGGGTACAGGCGCGTGAACGTCGTCGTGTGACGACCGCTGTTGAGCGCGGCCGAAATCTCGCGGGTTGCGGCTTCGGCGTCGGGCACGAGCAGGTTCACGAGCGTCGACTTGCCCATCCCGGACTGGCCGAGCAGGATCGTCGAATGCCCGGCGAGGTGCGGCATCAGCTGCGCGCGCGCATCGTCCGGCGCGCCTTTCACCGACAGCTCGAGCACGTCGTAGCCGAGCGCGCGGTACGGGGCGAGGCGTTCGCGCGCGACCGGCAGCGCGGCCTCGACGTCGATCTTGTTCAGCACGACGAGCGGCTTCAGCTCGTTCGCTTCGGCGGCGATCAGCGCGCGGCCGAGCAGATCCTCGCTGAAATAGGGCTCGGTCGCGAGCACGATCAGCAACTGGTCGAGGTTCGCGGCGAACAGCTTCGATTTGAACTGGTCGGAGCGGTACAGCAGGTTGCGCCGTTCGCCGATTTCCACGATCACGCCCTGGTCGGCCGACGCGAGTTCGTACGCGACGCGGTCGCCGACCGCGATGTCGCTCTTCTTGCCGCGCGGGAAGCATTGCAGCATCGGGCCGCCGTCGTCGGGGGCGACGATGTAGTGGCGGCCGTGCGCCGCAATCACGCGGCCTTCGGCCCGTTGCGCGCTCGACGCGCGCGGGGCCGGCTTGCGGGAGGTCGGCCGGCTCATGCGTGCTGCAGCAGGCGGTCGATCCGCTGCGAGGCCGGCGGATGCGAGTAGTAGAAGGCCGTGTAGACGGGGTCGGGCGTCAGCGTCGACGCGTTGTCCTCGTAGAGTTTCACGAGCGCGCTGACGAGATCCTGCGCGTCGGTCTGGCTGGCCGCGAACGCGTCGGCCTCGAATTCGTGCTTGCGCGACGTGAGGCTGCTGAACGGCGTCGCGAAGAACAGGAACACGGGAATCGCGAGGAAGAACAGGACGAGCGCGGCGCCCGCGTTGCTGGTGTCGAGCGACGGCGTGACGCCGAGCCCCGTATAGAACCACGTGCGCTGCGCGAGCCAGCCGAGCAGCGCCAGCAGCACGAGGCTCAGCACGAACGACACGAGCATGCGCTTCATCACGTGGCGGCGCTTGAAGTGGCCGAGTTCGTGCGCGAGTACGGCCTCGATCTCCTGGCCGGACAGGCGCGCGAGCAGCGTGTCGAAGAACACGATCCGTTTCGATGCGCCGAAGCCCGTGAAGTACGCGTTGCCGTGCGCGGAGCGGCGGCTGCCGTCCATCACGAACAGCCCCTTGGCCGCGAAGCCGCAGCGCTTCATCAGCGACTCGATGCGCGCGCGCAGCGCGTCGTCCTTCAGCGGCTCGAACTTGTTGAAGAGCGGCGCGATGAAGGTCGGGTAGATCAGCAGCACGAGCATCTGGAACGCGACCCACACGATCCAGGTCCACAGCCACCACAGGCTGCCGGCCTGGTTCATCAGCCACAGCACGACGAACAGCAGCGGCAGGCCGAGCGCGGCGCCGAGCAGCGAATTCTTCAGCATGTCGGTGAAGAACAGCCGCTTCGTCATCCGGTTGAAGCCGAAGCGCTGCTCGATCCCGAACTGGCGGTAATACTCGAACGGCACGTCGATCACGCCCGTGATCACGAGCACCGCGGCGACCAGCGCGACCTGCTGCCCGTAGCCGCGGCCGAGCCAGCCGGTCAGCAGCGTGTCGAGCGCGCCGACGCCGCCGAGCAGCGTGAGGCCGACCAGCACGGCCGCGCTGACGACGATCTCGAGCATCGTCAGCCGGGTGCGCTCGACCGTGTAGTCGGCCGCGCGCTGGTGGGCGGTCAGCGGGATGGTGGCGCTGAACTGCGCGGGTACGCCGTTACGGTGCGCGGCGACGAAGCGGATCTGCCGCGATGCGAGCCACAGTTTGGTGACGACCATCGCGAGTACGGCGAGCGCGAACAGCAGGGTGAACGAAAAGGGTGACATCGAAGGCGCCAAAGGGTTCTATGCGAGAATTATATGTTCTTGCGGACCGGCCCCGCTGATGCGATGCCGGCCGCCCGGGCGGCGCTGCATCGGCGCGCCCGGTCCGCCATTTTCCAGGATGAATCATGACCGATACCGCCGCTTCCGCCAGCCAGCCCGCGCTCGTGCGCAACGAGTTGAACCTCGTCTGGCTCGACATGGAGATGACGGGCCTCGACCCGGATAACGACCGCATCATCGAGATCGCGGTCGTCGTGACCAACTCCACGCTCGACATTGCCGTCGAGGGCCCGGTGTTCGCGATCCACCAGAGCGACGAGACGCTCGCGAAGATGGACGACTGGAACAAGTCGACGCACGGCCGTTCGGGCCTGATCGACCGCGTGCGCGCATCGACCGTGACCGAGGCGGACGCCGCCGCGCAACTGCAGGCGTTCCTCGCGCAGTACGTGTCGCCCGGCAAGTCGCCGATGTGCGGCAACTCGATTTGCCAGGACCGCCGCTTCATGGCGCGCTGGATGCCGGAATTCGAGCGATTCTTCCACTACCGCAACCTCGACGTCAGCACGCTCAAGGAGCTGTGCCGCCGCTGGCAGCCGGCCATCTACAAGGGTTTCCAGAAGCGGGCGATGCACACTGCGCTCGCGGACATCCACGAATCGATCGACGAGCTGAAGTATTACCGCGAGCATTTCCTGATTCCGGCCGCGTCGGTGTCGGCAGGGGAATCCGCGCCGGCCGCGTGAGCGGGCCGGCACGCGCGCAGCGCCCGGCAAACGCTCAGCGCCGCGCGCTTTTCGGCCGGAACGCCGCGACCACCGCGGCGTCGGTCTCGACATACGGGCCGCCGATCAGGTCGATGCAGTAGGGCACCGCGGCGAAGATGCCGGGCACGGTCGGCTTGCCGTCGGCGTCGCGCAGCCCTTCCAGCGTTTCCCGGATCGACTTGGGCTGGCCGGGCAGGTTGATGATCAGCGCCGCATGGTCGGCCGTTTCTCGGATCACCGCGACCTGCCGCGACAGGATCGCGGTCGGCACGAAATTCAGGCTGATCTGCCGCATCTGCTCGCCGAATCCCGGCATTTCCTTCGTCGCCACGGCCAGCGTGGCTTCCGGCGTCACGTCGCGGCGCGCGGGGCCGGTGCCGCCCGTCGTCAGCACGAGGTCGCAGCCGGCGACGTCGACGAGCTCGGTCAGCGTGGCCGAGATCGTCGGCGCATCGTCCTGGATCAGGCGCGTTTCGGCGCGCCACGGCGAAACCAGCGCGCCGGCGAGCCATTCCTGCAGCGCCGGAATGCCCTTGTCTTCGTAGACGCCCGTACTCGCGCGGTCGCTGATCGACACGAGGCCGACCACGAGTTCGTCCGGGTGGTTATGCTTCGTCGTCATGGTCGTCTCCGGCGTCGTCGGCCGCTTCGTCGTCGCTGTCGGATGCGCCGCCCGCGGCCTTGATCCACTGGAACAGCTCGCGGAAATAGCGCGGCGGCTTGCCTTGCTGCGCTTCCTTGCGCGCGTTGCGGATCAGCGTGCGGCCTTCCTGGATGTCGGCGTCGGGGTGCTGGCGCAGGAATTCGGTCAGTGCGTCGTCGCTCGCGAGCAGCTGCTCGCGCGTGCGCTCGATCCAGTGCAGGCGGGCTGTCGCGGCCTTGTTCACGCCGCGTTGCGCGTCGAGCGCGGTACGCAGCGCGGCCGTTTCGTCGTCGGTCAGCGAGCGCATCACGCGGCCGACGTACTGGAGCTGGCGGCGCTTGCCCTCGTGATCGGTGATCCGGCGCGCCTCGCGCACGGCGTCCGCGAGATCTTCGGGCATCGGCATGCGCTTGAGCGCGTCCTTCGGCAGGTCGACGAGCGCCTGGCCGAGTTCCTGCAGCGCGTGCATTTCGCGCTTCAACTGGGATTTGCTGGGGCGATCGTAGCCATTGTCGTCGTCCTCGACGGCATGTTCGATCGGCTGGATTCGGGTTTTGCGTGTCATGGGCCGCATTGTATCGCGGCGCGGACACCCCAAGCTTGTCTGTGTCCGGCCCCGGACCTTGCTATGATCGCGGGATACGCAACATTTTGACCATGCGGGCGCCCGCCCGCCACCGGATACCAAGACGATGGCAGCCAATCTCGACGTACAAGCGCGCTATTTCCCGCACACGCAGGACCAGCTCAAGGAAATCGCATCGGACATCCTTCGCCATGCGAAGGCGCTCGGCGCGACGGACGCCGCGACCGAAATCTCCGAGGGCGACGGCCTGTCGGTGTCGGTGCGCCGCGGCGAAGTCGAAACGATCGAGCACAACCGCGACAAGATGGTCGGCGTGACCGTGTTCATCGGCAAGAAGCGCGGCAACGCGAGCACGTCGGACTTCTCGCCGGCCGCGATCAAGGACACCGTCGCTGCCGCGTACAACATCGCGCGCTTCACGGCCGAGGACGAAGCGGCCGGTCTCGCCGAAACCGAGCTGCTCGAAACCGACCCGCGCGACCTCGATCTGTACCACCCGTGGGCGCTGAGCGCCGACGAAGCCGTCGAGCTCGCCCGCCGCGCGGAAGACGCCGCGTTCGCGGTCAGCCCGCAGATCCGCAATTCGGAAGGCGCGAGCGTGTCGGCGCAGCATTCGCAATTCGTGCTCGCGACGTCGCGCGGCTTCCTCGCCGGCTATCCGTACTCGCGCCACTACATCGCGTGCGCGCCGATCGCGGGCAGCGGCCGCCACATGCAGCGCGACGACTGGTATTCGTCGAAGCGCAGCGCGATCGATCTCGCCGCGCCCGAAGCGGTGGGCCGTTACGCGGCCGAACGCGCGCTCGCGCGGATGGGCGCGCGCCGTCTCGACACGCGCAAGGTGCCCGTGCTGTTCGAGGCGCCGCTCGCGGCCGGCCTGCTCGGCGCCTTCGTGCAGGCAGTGAGCGGCGGCGCGCTGTATCGCAAGACGTCGTTCCTCGTCGACAGCCTCGGCAAGCCGGTGTTCGCGCCGCACGTCCAGGTCGTCGAGGATCCGCACGTGCCGCGCGCGATGGGCAGCGCACCGTTCGACGAGGAAGGCGTGCGCACGCGTGCGCGCAGCGTCGTGAAGGACGGCGTCGTCGAAGGCTATTTCCTGTCGACCTATTCGGCACGCAAGCTCGGCACGCAAACCACCGGCAACGCGGGCGGCTCGCACAACCTCGCGCTGCGCAGCTCGAACACGCAGGCGGGCGACGACTTCGACGCGATGCTGAAGAAACTCGGCACGGGCCTGCTGCTGACCGAACTGATGGGGCAGGGCGTGAACTACGTGACGGGCGACTATTCGCGCGGCGCGGCGGGCTTCTGGGTGGAGAACGGCGTGATCCAGTATCCGGTCGAGGAAATCACCGTCGCCAGCACGCTGCAGGAGATGTTCCGCCATATCGTCGCGATCGGTGCCGATTCGATCGTGCGCGGGACGAAGGAAACCGGCTCGGTGCTGATCGAGCAGATGACGATCGCGGGGCAGTAAGCCGCACGCGGCACCGGCCGCGTGGAAACGAAAAAGCCCGACCGGCGCAAACCGGTCGGGCTTTTTTCATCGTGCGGAAGCAGGCGTCAGCCGCGCTTGCGTGCGTAGACGACGAACGCATAGCCGAACGTGTTCGGCGCGGCAGCCTGATGTGCGTCGCGCGAGATTTCCTGCCAGTGCGCGGCGTCGGGCGCCGGGAACGATGCGTCGCCGTCGAAGTCCGCATCGATCTCGGTGACGACCAGCTTGTCGGCGAGCGTGAGACCTTCCGCATAGAGTTGCGCGCCGCCGATCAGGAATGCCTCGGGTGCGCCGTCGCGCGCGGCGAGCGCCAGCGCATCGGCCAGCGACGTGACTGTGTCGCAGCCTTCGAAACGGCGCATCGCGTCGCGCGTGACGACGATATTGCGGCGGCCCGGCAGCGGCCGCCCGATCGACTCGTGGGTCTTGCGGCCCATCACGATCGGCGCGCCCATCGTCGTGCGCTTGAAGAACGCGAGATCCTCGGGAAGTTTCCAGGGCAACTGGTTGTCGCGGCCGATGATGCCGTTGCGGGCACGCGCGACGATCAGGGTCAACGTCGTCATGAAGGTCGGGGAAGAGGGAAAACGGAATGGGCCGATTTTACCGGAACGGCGGCACGCTCCGGATTCCGCACGCCGGTAGGGACGTCGGCGTTTCCCGTGTCGTGCGCCGCGACGCGTGATGCTCCGCGTCGCGGCGACCGTCCGAATAAAAAGAGTGCCCGCCGGGGGACGGAGCACAAAAAACGTTTTGTGCCGCGAGATCGGCGATACCGGTTCCGATCGAGGGCAGCGCGTTCGACCGGATCGTCAGTTCAATACGGAATCCTGATCGAATCGAAGCGACGCAAGCATCAAGGATGCGTACTGCCTCGCGCGTTACCGCCCATCGCGTGCCGCATGTCCGACGGTTGCGGCGCCGGCAGCGGCATCGGCAACTGGGGCGGCGGCGGGATCTCGTCCCACAGCGTCACGGAGGCCTGGGCGGCCGGCAGCGGTTGCGGCGCCGACACGGTCACGATACTGAAGCCGTCGCCGAGCTGCATGCTCGGCACAGGCTCGGCAACCAGCATGGCGCGATCCGGCCGCATGCCTTCGTCCGCGCATGCCGGCGCGGGCGGGCCGGCGGCCGAGAGCACGAGCGTCATCGGCACGAAAGAAAGTAAAAGATGTTTTCGCATGGCGACTGTCTCCGGTCGTTCCCGTATTCAGCGAAATACATGCCACGGTACCGGGACCATTGCCGCCATTGCGATTCCTGCTCAAGCGTTGCCAATTGTGGCCAAAAACGCCTGAAAATGTTTCAGGCCTGAAACGAGGGGGCTCGGGAATACTGCTGATTCAATCGATACGCTTCAAGGATGAAAATCGGCGCGTGTGTTGATGACGAAACCCTTCCTGCGCATGGGCTATGTGCAGATGATTGATCTGCATCGACCTCCTGAGCGATTCGGCCGCATCGCCATCGGCACTGAAACGGCTTTGTCGTATTCGGTGCCTATAACCAAGCAGTCTTGATCAAAAATAACTGGACGCGAGATAAGCGCCATCATGCGAGGCTGTGTCGTTGCCGCGCATCGGCATGGCGAATCGAGCCACCTTGGGCTGACCCGATTCGATCCTTTTGCACGTGACCTTGACGTGTGCGGCAATCGTTAGACGGTTGATGAACGGGGTGAGCATATGGGAGCCGATCAGCGGCACGTGATCTACTATTCGCGCGAACCGAACGACGCGTTGCGCGGCCATTTCGACGAATGCGGCTGGCGCGTCGATCTGGCCGAGACCGTGCGCGATGTGCGGCGCGTCGTGCAGCATGGCGTCGCAACCGCCGGCCTGCTCGATTTCTCGCCGGGCTTCAAGCCGTCGGATCTGCGTGAACTCGAATCCTGCCTGAGCATCCAGCACATCGGCTGGATCGCGGCGACGCGGCGCGGCCAGTTGCAGGACGCGACGCTGCGCCACCTCATTCGCGACTATTGCTTCGACTACGTGACGATGCCGTACGAAACGGCGCGGATCGTCGAGACGGTCGGTCATGCGCACGGCATGGTCGCCCTGACCGATCCCGTTGCGCCGCCCGTCGGCGCCGGACGCAGCGAAGGCGAGATGGTCGGCACCTGCGATGCGATGCTCGGGCTCTTCAGGACGATCCGCCGCGTCGCGGCGACCGACGCACCGGTATTCATCTCCGGCGAATCGGGTACGGGCAAGGAGCTGACGGCGGTCGCGATTCACGAGCGTTCGTCGCGCGCGCAGGCGCCGTTCATTGCGATCAATTGCGGCGCGATACCGTCGACGCTGCTGCAGGCCGAACTGTTCGGCTATGAACGCGGCGCGTTCACCGGTGCGAACCAGCGCAAGATCGGCCGCGTCGAGGCCGCCAACGGCGGCACGCTGTTTCTCGACGAGATCGGCGATCTGCCGCTCGAAAGCCAGGCGAGCCTGTTGCGCTTCCTGCAGGAAGGCAAGATCGAGCGGCTCGGCGCGCACGTGTCGGTGCCGGTCGATGTGCGCGTGATCTGCGCGACGCACGTGGACATGGAAGCGGCGCTGCGCGAAGGGCGCTTCCGCGAGGACCTGTTTCATCGGTTGTGCGTGCTGAAGATCGAGGAGCCGCCGCTGCGCGCGCGCGGCAAGGACATCGAGGTGCTCGCGCGCCACATGCTCGAGCGCTTCAAGGGCGATGCGCATCGCCGTCTGCGCGGCTTTTCCCCGGATGCGGTCGCGTCGCTGTACGGCTATTCGTGGCCGGGCAACGTGCGCGAGCTGATCAACCGCGTGCGCCGCGCGATCGTGATGTCGGAAGGCCGGATGATCACGTCGGCCGATCTCGAACTGAACGACTATGCGGCGCTTGCGCCGGTGTCGCTGCTGGAGGCGCGCGAGGCGGCCGAACGGCAGGCGATCGAGCAGGCGCTGCTGCGCCATCGCGGCCGTTTCGCGGATGCCGCGCGCGAACTCGGCGTATCGCGCGTCACGCTCTACCGGCTGATGTGCGCACACGGGATGCGCGATCGCGGCGACCCGCTCGGAGGGTTTTCGGCGCCGTTGCCGGAGCTTCCGCGTCACGCTTGTTAAAATTGGCGGGTACGGCCGCCCTCGCGGCCGAAGGAACCCGCATGAAACAGTATCTCGATCTCGTTCGTACCATTCTCGATACCGGCAGCTGGCAGGAGAACCGCACGGGAATCCGCACCATCAGCATGCCGGGCGCGATGCTGCGCTTCGACCTGCAGCAAGGCTTCCCGGCCGTGACGACCAAGAAGCTCGCGTTCAAGTCCGCGATCGGCGAACTGGTCGGCTTCCTGCGCGCGTCGCGCAGCGCGGCCGATTTCCGTGCGCTCGGCTGCAAGGTGTGGGATGCGAACGCGAACGAGAACGCACAGTGGCTCGCGAACCCGTATCGCCAGGGCGTGGACGATCTCGGCGACGTCTACGGCGTGCAATGGCGCCAGTGGCCGGGCTACAAGGTGCTGGATGCCGGCGCGGACGCGCAGATCGCCGATGCGACCCGCCGCGGCTTCCGGATCGTCACGCGTTTCGACGAAGACGGCGCGCCGAAGGTGCTGCTGTACAAGGCGATCGATCAGTTGCGCCAGTGCCTGGACACGATCATGGAGAACCCGTCCGATCGCCGCATCCTGTTTCACGCATGGAATCCGGCCGTGCTCGACCAGATCGCGCTGCCCGCGTGCCATCTGCTGTACCAGTTCCTGCCGAACGCGACGAAGCGAGAGATCTCGCTGTGCCTGTACATCCGCAGCAACGACGTCGGCCTCGGCACGCCGTTCAACCTGACGGAAGGGGCCGCGCTGCTGTCGCTCGTCGGCCGGCTGACGGGCTACACGCCGCGCTGGTTCACGTATTTCATCGGCGACGCCCACATCTACGAGAACCAGCTCGACATGCTGCAGCAGCAACTCACCCGCGAGCCGTACGAAAGCCCGCGGCTGGAAATTGCCGAGCGCGTGCCCGACTACGCGAAGACGGGCGTCTATGCGCCGGAATGGCTGGAGCAGGTCGAGCCGTCCGATTTCTCGCTCGTCGGCTATCGGCACCATGAGCCGCTGACCGCGCCGATGGCGGTCTGATCGCGCGGCCGGGGCCGCGCGGGTCCATCGCTCCGCACCCTGCAAAAAGGCTCGACCGGCTGATACCGGTCGAGCCTTTTTGTTTCAGGTTTGCTGCACTTACTGGCGATGCCGCTCCTCGTGGCCGCCTTGCGGCGGCGGGTTGCTCGGGCGCGGCGCCTCGACGTGCGGCGCCGGCTGCGGCCGCGGTTCCATCCGCGGAGCGGGCATCGCCGGACGCGGCTCCATGCGGGGCGCCGGTTGCGGGCGCGGCTCCATCCGCGGCGCCTGCGGCTGCGGGCGCGGCACGTCGTGCACGGCGGGCGCCGGCGGACGGTACTCGTTCACGCGCGGCGGCGCGACTTCGCGATGGGGCGCCGGTTGAGCGAAGTCCGGGCGCGGCTGCGGCGCGGGGGCGGCCCGTTCCGGTTGCGGCTGCGGCTGCGCATGCCGGGCCGGCGTCGGGAAATCGGGGCGCGGACGCGGCTGCGGAATCTGCGCGGTATGGTCGGGCTGCGGTTGCGGCAGCGCGCGCGGCGCTTCGTTGCGGCCGCCGGGCTGGATGCCCTGCGGGGCCGGCAAGCCGTCCGGGTGCGGCACCGCGGCGCTGCGCACGGGCGGCAGCGCGTTCTGGCCGGCCGCGTGCAGCGCGGTGGGCGGAGCAGGGCGCTGACGTTCCATCGGCGTGTGCGGCTGCATCCACGTGGGCGATGACGGCGCGTCGGCTGCCCGCGCCTGACCGATGCCCGACCGAGCGTTGTTCGCTTCCGGCGGATGCGGGACGCCGTTGCCGGTCGCGAATGCCTGATGCGGGATCGGGTTGCCGGATGCCTGCGGCGTGCCGCCATTGGCGAAACGCGATGCGTTCGGGATTTCGCCGTTTGCAGGCCGTGCGACATTCGGCATGCCCGGCGTCGGCGCCTCCGGCTGTCCGGCCTGCACGCCGGCCGGCTGGCCTTCGCGCGGCGCGCGGGCCGGCTGCACGACGGGGCCGTGCGGATTCACGAGCTGCACGTTGTGCATCGCCCAGGCGCCGCCGCCCGGCTTGCCCGGCACGCGGACCGGACGAGCCGTATAGTCGGCCGGCACGTTGGTCTTCACGACCGGTGCGCCGGCGCCCGGTACGCGCCCGCCTTGCTGCGCGAGGTGGGCGGCGGCCTGGTCGCGATATGCGGCCGGCACGGCCGGATTGCGGGTCGCGACGTACGGGTGCTGCGCGATCGCCGCCGGCGGACGGTAGCTGGCATTGCGCAATCCGCCGGTGAAGCTCTGGCGCACCGGTGCGATGCCGGGCGTGCCCGGCGTGACATGCGCGTTGCGCCATTGCTGCGGATCGACGTGCTGCGAGAAGTGCGCGACCGGCTGGCCGTGCACGAACGCGGAGGCCGGTACGGCCGTGATCGCGTGCGGCGCGCGGAAATTCACGTACGTCTTGTTGATGTTGGTGATATTGGTGATGTTCGTCACGTTCACGGTCTTGTTCACGTTGACGTTGTTCACCACGATGTTGCGGTTGACGCGCTCGTAGTAGTGCGGGCTCCAGCCGCCCCAGCCCGGATGCCACGGCTCGCCCGGGCCGAGCGCGAACCATGCGCAGCCGGCCGCGGCGACGCCGCCGACCGTCAGCGCCACATTCCAGTCGGAACCGCCGCCACCGCCGCCGCCCACGAAGGCGACGAGCGCCGGCGCATAGACGGGCGGCTGGCTGACGACCATCGGGCCGGGCACCCAGGCCCAGCTGTCGTCCACGTACGCCCAGCGGCCGTAGTGATACGGCGCGAAGCCCCACGGCGCGTCGTCGACCCAGGTCCAGCCCCACGGCGCCTGCCAGATCCAGTGGCCGTCGTGATACGGCGCCCAGTCGGCCGGCGTGTCGTTCGGCACCCAGACCGCGCCGTAGTTCGGCGTTTCGCGCCACGTGCCGTTCGCATCGAGATCCTGGTAGCCGGGGATGTCGCGGGACACGTAGCGGGCCGACACCGAGCGCGCTTCGGCCGCGTCGCGGCTGGCCGCCCACTGGTCGAGCGCATCGGGGCCCGGTGCGGCCGATTGTTGCGCGACCTGCAGGTCGGTGCCGGTGAACACGACCTGCTGCCCGGGCGACAGCGGGTACTGCCCGTTGCTGCCGTAGGCCGTCGCGCTGCCGCTGCGCACCGTCACCGTCGTGCTCGCGCCGTTCGGCGCCACATCGACGCGATAGTCGCCGGGGCCCGTGATGCCGAGCGCGAGGTTCGGCGTGTCGATTTCATACGATCCGCCGGCCGGCAAATCGCGCACGTGCGTCGACACGGTGCCGAGGCCCACTTTCAACTGCGTCGTCGTGTCGTCGAGATTCAGCACCGCCAGGCTCGTCGACTCGCCGAGCCGCACCGCGGTCGAGCCGATGTGCAGTTCCGAGCGCGCGCCGGCATCGTTCCAGAGCTGGTCGCCGGTCGTCAGCGGCCGGTTCACCGCCGCATACGACCACGCATCGGTGCCGGCCGGTTCGGTCGTCACGGCGCCCGACAGGTAATTGAGCCGCGCGACGCGGCCGGGCGGATCGCCGCCCGGTTGCCGTGCCGCGGCCATATTCGGCGGCGCATCGGCCGATTGCGCGAAGGCGGGCGGCAGCGCCGCAAGCGCGACGAACGCGAGCAGCGTGTAGCGGGCGGTGCGCTTGAGCGTGAACAGGGTGGCCATGGTGAGCGTCATTGTCGTGATCGCGGCGCGTCGATTCGTGCCGTCGAGTTCACAATATCCGCTTGGCCTGTTTCAAGGCACGGTGTTTTGTAAGTCGAATGGCATGCGATGTAACAAAACCTGTCCATCGCGCGCCGTTGTCGTGCGGCTGCAATGCCGGCGTCAAGCGGACGTAAGCCACGCATCGAAAACCTGCCGGCCGGGCGCCGTGACGCGCAGCACGCGCGGCCGGGCAGCGCGCTCGATCCAGCCGTGTGCGCAGAAGCTTTCGAGCAGCGCCGCGCCGAGCGCGCCGCCGAGATGCGAGCGCCGCTCGCTCCAGTCGAGGCAACCGCACGCGAAGCGGCGCCGGCGCGCGCGCTGTTGCGCGACGTCGATGCCCCATCGCCCGAGCGCCTGCGTGCCGAGCTCGGTGGTCTCGATCGCGTCGCCGTTCGCGAGCAGCCAGCCGCGCGCGGTGAGGCCGTCGAAGATGCGCACCGCGAGCTCGCCTGCCATGTGGTCGTAGCAGGTGCGGGCGTAGCGCAGTTCGGCCGGGACCGCGCGCGACGGCGGCGGAACCGGACGGTGCGGCGCGGCCGCGCGGGCGACGTTCGCCAGCGCTTCGAGCGAGGCCGCGATGTCGGCCGACGCGATGCGGTAGTAGCGATGCCGGCCGCGCACGTCGAGCGCCAGCAGGCCGCCCTCGGTCAGGCGGGCGAGGTGCGCGCTGGCCGCGGACGGCGACAGTCCCGCGATCATCGTCAGTTCGCCGGCCGGCCGCGCGCTGCCGTCCATCAGCACCCACAGCATCGCGGCGCGGCCGGGATCGGCGATCAGTGCGCCGATGCGGCTCAGGCCCGGAAAATGGTGGTCGTCTTGATCGGTCATCGTCGTACCTCGTCGAGCGGGATGAAGGCAGTGTAGTCGGTGCGCGCATTCGATGTTTCGCTTCCGGATGAAATGTCGGATGCGGCCGCGACGCCCCTGCGGGGACGGGCTGCGGCCGGTTGCAGGGCACGCGTAGAATGGCCGGACGCGGCGGCAGCGGGCCGCCGCATGTGACGCGATGCAACGATGAAGACGATTTTCTGTGTGTTGACCGCCGCGCTCGTATGCGCGGCGTGTGCGCAGGGCGGCGCGGGCGCGACCGGCGAGCGCGGCGGCAGTATCGAGATGTACGGGACGATCGACCAGGGCATCACGGTGCGCCGCTGACCGGCGGCGCTCCCCGCGCGCGTCGGCATGACCGCCGCAGCCCCGCCACGCGGGGCTTGCCGCGACGCGTTGCCGCAGTGCAACGTATAATGGCCGATCACAGCGCCCCTGTCGCCTGGAGCCAGAACAATGTCCCAACCGTCCCCCGTGCCGGCCGCCCTCGACCGCACCGAAACCGTATTCCGCTTCCTCGCCGAGCCTTCGTCCGTGAACTTCGGCGGCAAGGTGCATGGCGGCGCGCTGATGAAGTGGATCGACGAGGTCGCGTATGCGTGCGCGGCCGTCTGGTCGAGCCGCTATTGCGTGACGGTCAGCGTCGGCAACATCCGTTTCCAGCGTCCGATCCTGGTCGGCAATCTGGTCGAGCTGAAGGCGCGCGTCGTCGCGACGGGGCGTACCAGCATGCACATCCACGTGTCGGTGCACGCCGGCGATCCGAAGGGCGGCGTGCTGCGCCAGACGACCGATTGCCTCGTCGTGTTCGTCGCGGTCGACGAGAACGGCAACCCGGTGCCGGTGCCGCCGTTCGTGCCCGAAACCGACGAGCAGCGCGTGCTCGCGAAATATGCGGCCGACGTGCGGGCCGCGCTCGACAAGATCGTCGAGATGAAGCCGGAAGAAGTCGCGAAGGGCACCGTCTGAGTGCCGTGGGCGCCGCGCTCGTCGCGCCGCGCCCGCCGTCCTGCCGTTACCGCGTCCCGATCATCTGCTCGGGGCGCACCCAGGCATCGAATTCCGCCTCGGTCAGGTAGCCGAGCGCGAGCGCGGCCGCCTTCAGTGTCGTGCCTTCCTTGTGCGCCTTCTTCGCGATCTGCGCGGACTTGTCGTAGCCGATGTGCGGATTGAGCGCCGTCACGAGCATCAGTGATTCGTTCAGCAACAGGTCGATCCGCGAGCGGTTCGGCTCGATGCCCACCGCGCAGTGATCGTTGAAGCTCTGCGCGCCGTCGGCGAGCAGGCGCACCGATTGCAGCACGTTGTGCGCGATCATCGGCCGGAACACGTTCAGCTCGAAATTGCCGCTCGCGCCGCCGACGTTGACCGCGACATCGTTGCCGAACACCTGGCAGCACAGCATCGTCACCGCTTCCGACTGCGTCGGGTTCACCTTGCCCGGCATGATCGAGCTACCCGGCTCGTTTTCCGGAATCAACAGCTCGCCGAGCCCGCAGCGCGGCCCGCTCGCGAGCCAGCGCACGTCGTTCGCGATCTTCATCAGGCTGGCTGCGACCGTCTTCAGCGCGCCGTGCGCGAAGACCAGCGCATCGGCGGCCGCCATCACCTCGAACTTGCTCGGCGCCGTCACGAACGGCAGCTTCGTGAGCCGGCCGATCTCGTCGGCCACGCGCACCGCGAATTCCGGGTGCGCGTTCAGCCCCGTGCCGACCGCGGTGCCGCCGAGCGCGAGCTCGTACAGATGCGGCAGCGCCGATTCGACGTGACGGATGCCCTGGTCGAGCTGCGCGACATAGCCGGAGAATTCCTGGCCGAGCGTGAGCGGCGTGGCGTCCTGCAGGTGCGTGCGGCCGATCTTCACGATGTCGGCGAACGCCTTCGACTTCGCGTCGAGCGTCGCGCGCAGCGTGCGCAGCGCCGGCAGCAGGTGATTGACGATCGCATACGCGGCCGCCACGTGCATCGCGGTCGGGAACACGTCGTTCGACGACTGGCCGCGGTTCACGTCGTCGTTCGGATGCACCTTGCGCGCTTCGCCGCGCTCGCCGCCCATCAGTTCGCTCGCACGGTTCGCGATCACCTCGTTGAGGTTCATGTTGGTCTGCGTGCCGGAGCCCGTCTGCCACACTGCGAGCGGGAATTCGCGCGGATGCTTGCCGGCGATGATCTCGTCGGCGGCTGCGATGATCGCGTGCGCCTTGTCGTCGGCGAGCACGCCGAGCGACTGGTTGACGGCCGCCGCGGCGCGCTTGACGATCGCGAGCGCGTGGATCAGCTCGGGCGACTGCTTCTCCGTCGAGATCCGGAAATTCTGCAGCGAGCGCTCGGTCTGCGCGCCCCAGAGCCGATCGGCCGGCACGGCGATCTCGCCGAACGTGTCGCGTTCCATCCGAACTGCTTCATTCATGATGCACTCCTCCTGGAAAGGGGAAAGGCCGCGCGTCGTCGCGCGGCGTCAGGCGTAATCAGACGTATCGTGAGGCAGTCGCGCCGCTGGCGCGGCGTCTCGAGGTGTTCAACCGACAAGCATAGCGCCGGCCGCGATTTTGCGTCGTGTCGCGCCTGGGGCCGGCGCAAGCCCGCGACGAGCGGGAACCGGCCCTAGCGCGCCGTCGCGATGAGCGAGAGGGTCTTGCGGTGAAAGCGCCAGGCCATCAGCGCGGCGACGCTCGCGAGCCCGGCCGCGAGCCCCCACCACAGGCCGCGCGCGCCCAGGCCCGCGTGGAACGCGAACCAGTAGCCGGTCGGGAAGCCGATGCCCCAGTAGCCGAAGGTCGCGGCGAGCATCGGGATGCGCGTGTCCTTCAGGCCGCGCAGCGCACCCGACGCCACGGTCTGCATCCCGTCGACGATCTGGAACACCGCGGCGATGCCGAGCAGTGACGCGGCGAGCGACACCGTGGCCGCGTTGGCCGGGTCGTCGAGGTGCAGGTACAGGCCGACGATCGTGTGCGGCGCGACGATCATCACGAGGCCCGACAGCGACATGAAGCCGACGCCGAGCGCGAGCGCGACGAAACCCGCGTGCCGCGCGGCGACGGGCGAGCCCGCGCCGACCCAGTAGCCGACGCGCACGTTGGCCGCCTGGCCGATCGCGAGCGGCACCATGAACGATACCGACGCGACGTTCAGCGCGATCTGGTGCGCGGCGAGCGACGTCGCGCCCAGCACGCCGACCGTGAGGCCGGTGGCGAGGAACAGCGTCGATTCGACCCCGTACGTGATCGCGACCGGCCAGCCGATGCCGATCAGCTCGCCCATCACGGGCAGCTTCGGGCGCGCCGCGGTCACGAAATGGCGGAAGCGCTGCCGGCCGTGCAGCAGCCAGATCAGCGCGAGCGCGGTGAGCCAGATCGTGATCGTCGTCGCGACGGCCGAACCGAGAAAACCGAGGCGCGGCAACCCGAATGCGCCGTGGATCAGCCCGTAGTTCAGCACGCCGTTGACGCCGACGCCGCCGATCGACACCCACAAGAGCCGCCGCGCGGCGCCGATCGCCGGCAGGAACGCGCGCATCAGCCCGACGCCGATCAGGCTGCCGAGCGCCGCGTAGCGCAGGATGCCCGTGTATTCGCCGACGTGATGCGCGAGCAGCGGCGGCTCGTGGAACATCAGCAGGATCGGCTCGGCGAGCGACAGCGCGACGATCGCCGGAATCGCGAGCAGCACGGACAGCGCGAAGCCCGTCCAGTAGATGTGCGGCACGCGGTCCTCGGCCTGCGCGCCGCGCGCATGCGCGACGCTCACGCTGACCGACGACAGCACCCCTTGCAGGATCGTCACGATCACGAAGAAGAAGTTCGCGCCGAGCCCGCCCGCCGCGAGCGAATCGGGGCCGAGCGAGCCGAGCAGCACCGTGTCGGTGACGCTCATCGCCATCTGGGAAAGTTGCGCGATCGCGAGCGGCGCGGCGAGGCGCGCGGTATCGGCGGCATGACTGGACAGGGACGGCGGCGCGGCGGCCGTCCGCGTGAAACCGGAATGCGACATGGAATGGGCGCTCGCGCGGGTGCGGGCCCGCGCTATATGTATTTATTTTGAGAGACGGTTAGCTTACGGCTTTATTCGTACCGTGTCGAACGCGTGCATCGATGGCCATGTCGCAGGCAGGGGGAACGCGGCGGGGCTAGGCCTCGCGCACCGCGATGCGCGTGTCGCCGAGCAGCACGACCTGGCCCGCGCGGATCTTGCAGGTTTTGCGCAGCTCGACCGCGCCGTCGACTTTCACGGCGCCGGACGCGACGATCAGCTTCGCGGTGCCGCCGCTGTCCGCGAGGCCGGTGATCTTGAGAAGGTTGTGCAGCTCGACGTATTCGCCGGTCAGCGTGAAATCCAGATTGGGCATGACGAGGAAGGTGCGCGACGCGCGGGAGGAAACGCCCCGCATCATACGGCACCGCGGGCCGGCACGCGAGCGCGGCCGGCTGCCGGCGGATGTAAAGGACTGTGAGCGATTCGTCAGCAAATGAAACGGTGGGTAACAGTCTGAGAGATTGGCGAACCGGCCGCGCGGGCCGCCGGTCTTCTGTCGTACCTGCTGCGTGTTGCGGCGGGGACGCGACGGACCGCAACGGCGGCCCGGGCGGACAACTTCTTGAGGAGAATTGCCATGTCCAAGATTCGTACGATGCTGATCGGTGCCGCGCTGACGGCGTTCGCCACTTCGGCCGCATTCGCCCAGACGGGCACGACGGCGCAAGGCGCAGCCGGTGCCGGCGTGCAGGCGCAGACGCCGGCGGCCGGTGTCGGTGCAGGCGCGCAGGGCGGGGCCGGCGCGAACGCGTCGGGCAATGCGACGGGTGCTGCGACCGATGCGGTCGGCGCGGCAGCCGATGGCGCGAAGGATACGACGTCGTCGGCCGTCCATTCGACCAAGAAGCACACGAAGCATGCGGCGAAGTCGGCCAAGAGCCATGCCGGTTCGGCCAAGGCGAAGGCCGATGAGGCGACCGAGGGCGGCGCATCAGTCGGCGCGCAGGGCGGTGCATCGGCCCAGGGCGCCACGCAGTAAGCGATGCCCGGCGCTTGTCGCGACGCTCGCCTTCGGGCGGTGCGTCGCGACCGGCGATCGTCCGGCGGCCCGGTTCGCTTGACGCGAGCCGGGCCTTTTTCATGAGGTAAAAGGTTCAGCGGGACGGGCGAGCCGTCACGGCCGGCGCGGGCCTTGCCCTTGTCCCTGCCCCTGGGCCGGCCGCACGGCGGCCGGTGTGAACACGCTGCGCAGCCACGCGGCGAGCCGCGCGAAGACGTCGTACGGTTCCTCGACGAAGATCTCCGGCTTCAGCAGCCGCAGGTATTCCATGATCTGCTGGGCTTCCTGCTTCTGGAACGAGCCGTGCGCGAGCCCGAGCCGCAGCAGCCCGCGCAGTTCGCCGAGCTTGTCGCGCGCGGTGCTGCCGACGCTCATCTCGCACGCGAGCTTGGCTTCGTAGATCCGTTGCCGCAGCGATTCCGCGAGCCGCCACGCCGGCGTCTGCATCGATTCCTCGAGCGTCTGGATGTCCTGCGCCGCGCCCTTGATCTGCGCCGCGAGCGGATCGATCAGCGACGCGTCGCCCTGCGCTTCGGCGACGATCGCCTTCGCCCAGTCGCGGCAGGCCTTCGCGAGTTCGTCGGGCGTCCACTCGGAGCGCGACGCGAAGCCGAAGCCGAATTCGCCGGCTTGCCGCATCAGGATCGCGACGACGTCCGGGAATTCCTTGTCGAGCGTGCGCTTCGCCCATGCGTACTGGCCGCCCTGCAGCATCCGCTGCACGGCGTGCTCGGTCAGCGGCACCATGTTGTCGAGCAGCTTGGCGCGCAGGAAATCCTCGAACGACGGCGTCGCGAATTGCGGGTCGAGTTTCAGCGACACGCGAACGAACGCATCGTAGTCCTTGCGCAGGGACTCGAGCGTGTCGTCCTTGAGGGAAAGGGTGATCTGGCCCATGAATCGTCTCGATGGCGGCCCGCGCAGGCCGGCGCCGGCACGGCGCACCGGGGCGGGCGCAGCGTCGACTGACCGGTGCGCGCCGAGGCCGGTGGCGGGTCTTCATCTCCTATATCGGCGCACCGGGCGGAAACTTGAGCGGGCGCGATCGAGCGAGCGCTCAGGCGGGCAGCCAGTGCGGGAGGACGACCCCTTGCCACAGGAAGAACACCACGAGTCCGGCGGCGATCGTCACGAGCGGGCGGCGGGTCGTGGCCGATACCAGCACGGCGGCGAGCGCGCCGACGAGTTGCGGATTGCGCCAGGTCAGCTCGGCCGTGCCGCCGTGCGGGGAAACGGTCATCGGCACGATGATCGCGGTCAGCACGGTGACCGGCACGAAGCCGAGCGCGGTCCGCACGAGCGGCGGGAACGTCAGCCGCTCGCCGAACAGGAACAACGTCGAGCGGATCGCATACGTGATGACGGCCATGCCGAGGATCAACAGCGCGTAGCTCACGATGCGGCCTCCGAGCGCGAGCCGGCGCGCGTGCGATCGTGCAGCAGCGTGAGCAGGACGCCGATCGCGACGCCGACGGCGACCGCGCCGAGCAGCCCGAGCTTGTACGGCCAGCCCTGCCAGAAGTACGCGAGCGTGCCGGCCGTGGCGGCCGCCGCGAAATAGCGCAGCGTGCCGAGCTGCGGGACGACGATCGCGATGAAGGTCGCCGCCATCGCGAAATCGAGGCCGAGCGACTGCAGGCCCGGGAATGCCGCGCCGAAGCCGATGCCCGCGAGCGTCCAGACCTGCCAGTTCAGGTACATCGCGAGCCCGGAGCCGAAAAAGTAGTGGGGGCCGATCGTGCCGGGCGGATAGTGCCGGTAGTGCCCGTACGCGACCGCGAACACCTCGTCGGTCATCAACGCGCCGAGCGTCGCGCGCCAGCGCAGCGGCAGGTGCGCGACATAGGGCGCGAGGGTCGCGCTGTACAGCAGGTGGCGCAGGTTCACGATCAGTGTCGTGGCGAGCACGACGACGAAACTCGCGCTACCGGCGATCAGGCCGAGCGCGATGAACTGCGCGGAGCCCGCGAACACGGCGAGCGACATCAGCGCGCCGTGCCAGGCGGCGAGCGGGCCGCCGCCGACGAGCGTGCCGAAAATCACGCCGAACGGTGCGGCGCCGATCATCATCGGAATCGTGTCGCGCGCGCCGTCGAGCCATTCGTTGAGCGGGCGGCGCGGGGGCGATGCGGGTGTCTTGTTCAAGAAGCGCTCCTCCATGAGCGGGAGGATAGCGGGCCGGTGGCGGGCCGGCTTGTATGTTCTTGCGCCCGCCGGAACGGGGCCGGCGCCCGCGTGCCGGCCGGCGCGGGCGGCCGTGCGGCCGACGACGGCGGGAAGCCGCGCGTCAGCTTGCCTGCCAGCGCCCGGGCGGCACGCCGAACATCCGTTTGAAATGCCGCGTGAAGTGGCTCTGGTCGACGAAGCCGCTGGCCGCCGCGACATCGGCGACCGGCACGCCGGCGCGCAGCGGTGCCAGCGCACGCTGCAGCCGCAACTGGTTGCGCCATGCATGCGGCGGCATTCCGGTCGTACGCGTGAACAGGCGCGCCGCGTGAAACGGCGACAGGCCGGCCGCCTGCGCGACCTCGTCGAGCGTCACCGTGGACATCAGGTCGGCGGCGAGCCGCTCGCGCATCGCGTCGACGCGCGGCTCGTCGGCCGCGAGCGGCGCGGGTCGCGGCCGTACGTCGGCGTGGCGCACGATCAGCGTCGACAGCGCGTCGAGCATCGCGGTTTCGGCGGCGAGCGGATCGTAGATGCGCGGCGCGCCGGTGGCCGGATCGCCGGCCGGCTGTCCGGCCGCATCGGCCTGCGACGACAGCGCGCGCTCGCTGCCGGCTTCCAGCATCCGGTGCGCGAGCGTGAGCCGGGCCGCGAGATCGGCGTCGCGGATCACGTCGGGGGCAAACCACGGCGCATCCTGCGGGCGGCCCGCGATCGTACTCGCGAGTTCGCGGATGAATTCGACCGGCATGTAGCTGACGCGATAGCACCAGCCCTCGTCGGCGGCACGCGAGCCCGTGTGCACTTCACCGGGATTGATCACGGGCACGGTGCCCGTTTCGGCGACGTAGCCGGTGCCGCGATAGGTGAAGCGTTCCGCGCCTTCGAGAATCACGGGGATCGTGTACGCGTCGTGCCAGTGGGGCGCGAACGCGTGATCGCGATAGGTGGCCGTGAGCAGATCCGCGTCCGGCACGAGCGGCGTGCGCCAGTAGCGTGCGGAATCGGGGAGGCGGGCGGCGGACATGATCGGGCGCGGGAGCGGGCTTACTTGACCGGAATCGTCGTGCCGGCGGGCATCGGCACCGCGGTCACGGCGTTCTTCGGGCTGCCGCTGACGATACGGTCGCTGTAGGTCAGGTAGACGATCGTGTTGCGCTTCTTGTCGATCACGCGCACGACGTGCAGCGTCTTGAAGATGAACGACATGCGTTCGCTGAACACGTCGGTCTGCTGCTTGAGCGGTTCCTTGAAGCTGATCGGGCCGACCTGCCGGCACGCGATCGACGCTTCGCTCGGATCCTCGGCGACGCCGAGCGTGCCCTTGATCCCGCCGGTGCGGGCGCGCGACACGTAGCAGGTCACGCCATTCACGACCGGATCGTCATAGGCCTCGACGACCACGCGATCGGAGCCCGTGACGCGGAAATGGGTATTGACGCTGCCGACTTCCTCCGCGTGCGCGAACGGTGCGGCGGCGACGGCGGAGAGCAGGAGGGCGACGGGGGCGAAACGGAAGAGGCGATGCTTCATCGACGGAACCGGATGCGAATGCGGGACAGAAACTCTAGCATGCGCATGACCGGACCACGAAAAGCGGGAAGAGGGAACGGCGGCCGGAAAAACAAAAGGCCCGTCGAATGACGGGCCTTTCGCTGTTTGGCTCCCCGACCTGGGCTCGAACCAGGGACCTACGGATTAACAGTCCGGCGCTCTACCGACTGAGCTATCGGGGAATAAATCGGTACATCTGCGTGTTGTGTGTTCCAACAAAAAACCCGTCCACTTTCAACGGGCCTTTGCGTTTTTGGCTCCCCGACCTGGGCTCGAACCAGGGACCTACGGATTAACAGTCCGGCGCTCTACCGACTGAGCTATCGGGGAACAAACAAGCAACAGCAGAGAAACGAGATTGTATGGAGTGTTCGCTAACCTGTCAACACCTTGGAGCCGCGCCGCATGAAATTTTTGCGGCCGCCGCGCGATCAGCGCTCGAGCAGGTGCAGCTTCTCCTGCACGTCCTTCCACTCGTCCGCGTCGGCCGGCGCCGGCTTGGTCTTCGTGATCGACGGCCAATTCTTCGCCAGCTCGGCATTCAGCTCGGTGAACTGCTGCTGGTCGGTCGGAACGTCTTCTTCGGCATAGATCGCATTGGTCGGGCATTCGGCGACGCACACGGCGCAGTCGATGCACTCGTCCGGATCGATGGCGAGAAAGTTGGGACCTTCACGGAAGCAATCCACCGGGCACACATCCACGCAATCCGTGTATTTGCACTTGATGCAGCCTTCGGTCACAACGTGAGTCATTAAAACGCTCCTGCTTGGCGGTATATATGGGGTGGCGTTTGCGCCAAAAGCGGCATTGTAACTGAAGCGCAAAACCCGCATGACGTGGTCGGCTATCCGGCTTATATCGTTTCGTGATTAGTTTATGGCGTGCGCAACGCGGATACCCGCGCACCCGGCGGCGGCGCGACGCGGCCCGGCGGCGAGGGCGGTTTCACGATGGTCCGGCCCGCATTCGGGTAACATGATCGACAGACCGGGCGGCGCGCGGTGCGCCGGGGCCCGGTCATGATATTGGCGGTGCCGTCATCATGATCATCACTTCGCTGCTGGACACGGATCTCTACAAGTTCACGATGATGCAGGTCGTCCTGCATCACTTTCCCGCTGCAAACGTCGAATACCGCTTCCGGTGCCGTACGCCCGGCGTCGATCTCGTGCCGTACATCGACGAGATTCGCGACGAGGTGCGCGGCCTGTGCTCGCTGCGCTTTTCCGACGTCGAACTCGATTACCTGCGGCGGATGCGCTTCATCAAGAGCGACTTCGTCGATTTCCTCGCGCTGTTCCACCTGAACGAGAAGTACATCTCGGTCACGCCGTCGCCGAAGGGCAACGGCGAGATCGACATCGTGATCGAGGGGCCGTGGCTGCATACGATCCTGTTCGAGATCCCGGTGCTCGCGATCGTCAACGAAGTCTATTTCCGCAACACGCAGCGCGAGCCCGACTATCGCGAAGGCCGCGAACGGCTGCGCGAGAAGATCAAGCTGCTCGGCGCGAAGCCTGAGTTCGCCGACTGCAAGATCGCCGATTACGGCACGCGCCGGCGCTTCTCGAAGGTCTGGCACGAGGAAGTCGCGCTCACGCTGCGCGACGGGCTCGGCCCGCAGTTCGCGGGCACGAGCAACGTGCTGTACGCGATGAAGCACGACATCACGCCGCTCGGCACGATGGCGCACGAGTATCTGCAGGCGTGCCAGGCGCTCGGCCCGCGGCTGCGCGATTCGCAGATCTACGGCTTCGAGATGTGGGCGAAGGAATATCGCGGCGACCTCGGGATCGCGCTGTCGGACGTCTACGGCATGGACGCGTTCCTGAACGACTTCGACATGTACTTCTGCAAGCTGTTCGACGGCGCGCGACACGATTCGGGCGATCCGTTCGAGTGGGGCGAGCGGATGCTGCGCCACTACGAAGCGAACCGGTGCGACCCGCGCACCAAGGTGCTGGTGTTCTCGGACGCGCTCGACATTCCGAAGGTCATGCAGCTGTACGAACGGTTCCGCGGCCGCTGCAAGCTCGCGTTCGGCGTCGGCACCAACCTCACCAACGATCTCGGCTACGTGCCGCTGCAGATCGTGATCAAGATGGTTCGCTGCAACGGGCAGCCGGTCGCGAAGCTGTCCGATTCGCCGGGCAAGAGCATGTGCGACGACAAGGCGTATCTCGCGTACCTGCGGCAGGTGTTCGGCATCGCGCAGCCGGTCGAGGAAGACGCGTCGAAGTAGGCGCCGGCCGTTCGGCCGAAGGTGCGTCGCGGCAGGGGCGGTCGGTATAATCCGACGTATTGCCCGCCACCGTCACGAGGACCGTTCATGGACACTTCCGCTGCCCGTCGCCAGATCCTCGCGCGCATTCGCGCGGCGCAGGGGCGCGCGGCCGAACCCGATGCAGCGGAGCGCGACGGCGTCGCCGACTATCTCGCCCGTCATCCGGAGGGGCCGCGCCCGCCGGCGCCGGCCGACCTCGTCGCCGCTTTCGTCGACGAAGCGGCGCGCCTGTCGACCACGGTCGACGAAGTCGCGACGCTGGCCGACGTGCCTGCCGCCGCCGCCCGCTATCTTGCCGCTCACGGCCTGCCGACGCAGGCCATCGCTTGGCGCACGCTCGCCGATCTCGACTGGGCCGGCGCGGGCCTGTCGGTCGACTGCCGCAAGCCACGCGACGGCGATCTGGTCGGCCTGACCGGCTGCTTTTGCGCGACCGCCGAAACGGGGTCGCTGGTATTGCTGTCCGGCCCCGACACTTACGCATCGGCCGGCCTGCTGCCGGAAACCCACATCGCGATCGTGCCGGCATCGCGCATCGTCGCCGGTCATGAAGACGCGTTCGCGCTGATTCGCGCGGAGCGCGGCGAGCTGCCGCGCGCGGTCAATTTCGTGTCCGGCCCGTCGCGCACGGGCGACATCGAACAAACGATCATCCTGGGCGCACACGGCCCGTACCGCGTGCACGCGATCGTCGTACGGGGCGCATGACGCGCCCGCTGCATTCACCCCTACTCGAACAAGGAAGTTCTGCATGAAACGACATGCCGCCTGGGCGGGCATGGCGTCGGGAATCGCGCTTGGCGCCGCTCCCGCGCTTGCATCGGCCGCCACGCTCGACGGTGCCACGCTGTCCGCGCTCTGGGGCATCCCGTTCGCCGGGATCCTGCTGTCCATCGCGCTGTTCCCGCTCGTCGCCCCCGTGTTCTGGCATCACCACTTCGGCAAGATCGCCGCCGGCTGGGCGATCGTGTTCCTCGCACCGTTCGCGGTCGCGTTCGGCATCGGCACCGCGTTCGGCACGCTCGTGCATGCGCTGCTCGAGGAATACATTCCGTTCATCGTGCTGCTCACCGCGCTCTATACGGTCGCGGGCGGCATCTGCGTGAACGGTAACCTGCATGGGTCGCCGAAACTGAATACCGCGATCCTCGCGCTCGGTACGCTGCTCGCGAGCGTGATGGGCACGACGGGCGCCGCGATGCTGCTGATCCGGCCGCTCCTGCGCGCCAACGACAACCGCAAGCATGTCGTGCACGTCGTGATCTTCTTCATCTTCCTCGTCGCGAACGCGGGCGGCTCGCTGTCGCCGCTCGGCGATCCGCCGCTGTTCCTCGGCTTCCTGAACGGCGTGAGCTTCTTCTGGACGACCACGCATCTCGCGCTGCCGATGCTGTTCATCTGCGTGGTGCTGCTGACGCTGTTCTTCGCGCTCGATACGTACTTCTACCGGAAGGGCGGCGAGGAGCGGCCGGCCGCGCTCGATCCGACGCCCGACGGTGCGGCGCTGTCGATCGACGGCAAGGTCAACTTCGTGCTGCTGGCGACCGTGATCGCGCTCGTGCTGATGAGCGGCGTGTGGAAGCCGGGCATCTCGTTCGACGTGTGGGGCACGCACGTCGCGCTGCAGAATCTCGTGCGCGACGTCGCGCTCGTGGTCGTGACGCTCGTGTCGCTCGCGCTGACGCCGCGTTCCGCGCGCGAGGGCAACGCGTTCAACTGGGCGCCGATCGAGGAAGTCGCGAAGCTGTTCGCGGGCATCTTCGTGACGATCGCGCCGGTGATCGTGATCCTGCGCGCCGGCGCGGATGGCGCGTTCGCGCAGATCGTCCATCTCGTCACGGGGCCCGACGGCAAGCCGATCGACGCGATGTACTTCTGGGCGACCGGCATCCTGTCGTCGTTCCTCGACAACGCGCCGACCTATCTCGTGTTCTTCAACCTCGCGGGCGGCGATGCGCAGACGCTGATGACGACCGGCGCGTCGACACTCGCCGCGATTTCCGCCGGCGCGGTGTTCATGGGCGCGAACAGCTACATCGGCAACGCGCCGAACTTCATGGTGAAGGCGATCGCCGAATCGCGCGGCGTGAAGATGCCGAGCTTCTTCGCGTACCTCGGCTGGGCGCTCGTCGTGCTGATACCGGTATTCCTGCTGACGTCGTGGCTTTTCTTCACGGCGTAAGCTGACGATTTTCAACCCCGAGCGGGCGGTCCCGGCGGCGCATGGTGCGCCGCCATCCGTCCGCGGCATGCGGAGATGGCGATGCAGAAGATCCTGGTCGCGCGTCCGATCTTTCCGGACGTGATCGAACGGCTCAAGCAGTATTTCGAAGTCGACTGGAACGACGGCGACGCGCTCGCGCCCGACGCGCTCGCCGCGCGTCTGGCCGACAAGGACGGCGCGCTGACGGCCGGCGACCCGGTCGGCGCGGCCACGCTCGCGGCGGCGCCGCGTCTGCGCGTCGTGGCGAACATGGCGGTCGGCTACAACAACTTCGACATGGCCGCATTCAACGCGGCGAACGTGCTCGGCACCAATACGCCCGACGTGCTGAACGAATCGACCGCCGATTTCGGCTGGGCGCTGATGATGGCCGCCGCGCGCCGGATCGCCGAATCCGAACACTGGCTGCGCGCCGGCCACTGGCAGAAGTGGGCGTACGACGGCTTTCTCGGCGCCGACATCCATGGCTCGACGCTCGGCGTGATCGGGATGGGTCGCATCGGCCAGGCGCTCGCGCGCCGCGCGCGCGGCTTCGGGATGCAGGTGATCTACCACAACCGGTCGCGGGTCGCGCCCGAGATCGAAGCCGAGCTGAATGCCGAATACGTGTCGAAGGATGCGCTGCTCGCGCGCGCCGATCATGTCGTGCTCGTGCTGCCGTACACGAAAGAGAACCATCACACGATCGGCGCGGCCGAGCTCGCGAAGATGAAGCCGACGGCGACGCTGACCAACATCGCGCGCGGCGGGATCGTCGACGATGCGGCGCTGGCCGTCGCACTGCGCGACGGGACGATCGCCGCGGCCGGCCTCGACGTGTACGAGGGCGAGCCGAGCGTGCATCCGGCGCTGCTCGAGGTGCCGAACGTCGTGCTGACGCCGCATATCGCAAGCGCCACCGAAAAGACCCGCCGCGCGATGGCGGATCTCGCCGCCGACAACCTGATCGCCGCGCTGGGCGAGGGGCCGCGGGCGGGGCGGCCGCCGAATCCGATCAACCCTGACGTGATCGGGAAGCCGCGCGCATGACGATGACGTTGTTGCTTGCGGCGGTCGTCGTGCTGGCTGTCGCGCTCGCGGTGGCGATCGTCGCGCTCGTGCGCGGCGGCCGCCACGACGATGCGGCCGTGCTCGGCGACCAGATCGAGGACGCCGCGCATGCGCAGGCGCGCGCGGTCGAGCGGCTCGAGCGCGAACTGCGCGGCGAGATCGTCGAAAATGCGCGCGGCTCGCGTACCGAGCTGGCCGGCAGCTTCGCGCAGTTGCAGCAGACGCTCGCCGCGCAACTGACGAGCGTGGCGACCGTGCAGAACAACCAGATCGAGGGGTTCGCGCAGCAGCTCGGCAAGCTCGTCGCCGGCAACGCGCAGCAGTTCGACGCGATGCGCGAGAGCGTGCAGCGCCAGGCCCAGCAGGCGCGCGAGGAGCAGACGGGCGCGCTGCGGCTGTTCGGCGACACGTTGCACCGGCAGCTCACGCAACTGACCGAGGCGAACGATCGCCGGATCGGTGAAGTGCGTGCGACGCTCGAACAGCGGCTGAAGGAAATCGAGACGAACAACGCGGCGAAGCTCGAGGAGATGCGCCGCACCGTCGACGAGAAACTGCACGCGACGCTCGAGCAGCGGCTCGGCGAATCGTTCAAGCTCGTGTCGGACCGGCTCGAGCAGGTGCATCGCGGGCTCGGCGAGATGCAGACCCTCGCGGCCGGCGTCGGCGACCTGAAGAAGGTGTTGACCAACGTGAAGACGCGCGGCACCTGGGGCGAGGTGCAGCTCGAAGCGCTGCTCGAACAGATGCTCACACCCGAGCAGTACGCGAAGAACGTCGCGACGGTGCCGAAGAGTACCGAGCGCGTCGAATTCGCGATCCGGCTGCCGGGCCGCGATGCCGGCACGCGCGACGCGCCGCCGGTGTGGCTACCGATCGACGCGAAATTTCCGCGCGAAGACTACGAGCGGTTGATCGACGCGCAGGAGCGCGCCGATGCGGTGGCGGTCGAGGAGGCGGCGCGTGCGCTCGAGGCGCGGGTGCGGATGGAAGCGCGCACGATCGCCGAGAAGTACGTCGCGCCGCCGCACACGACCGATTTCGCGCTGCTGTTCCTGCCGACCGAGGGGCTCTATGCGGAGATCCTGCGTCGGCCGGGGCTGACCGACCTGCTGCAACGCGACTATCGCGTGACGGTCGCCGGGCCGACCACGCTCACCGCGCTGCTGAACAGCCTGCAGATGGGGTTCCGCACGCTCGCGATCGAGCAGCGCTCGAGCGAGGTGTGGCAGGTGCTCGGCGCGGTCAAGACCGAGTTCGGCAAGTTCGGCGACGTGCTCGCGCGCACGAAGTCGCAGCTCGAAACGGTCACGCGTTCGATCGAGGCGGCCGAGCAGCGCACGCGCGTGATGAACCGCAAGCTCAAGCAGGTCGAGGCGTTGCCGGGCGATACGGCGGCCGGGCTGCTCGGCGCGGAAGGGGCCGAAGGCGCCGATGCGGACGATGCATGACACGCGTTGCCGGCAGCCGCCGGACAGAAAAAACGGGCGCCGCGGCGCCCGTTTTCCTTTGCAGCGATCGCTGGCGTGGCCGGCCGGCGCTCAATGCGCGGCGAGCGTGTCCAGCGCGCCACCCGTCACGCGTACGATGCGCCACTCCGGCAGCACGGTCGCGCCCATCTTCTCGTAGAAATCGATTGCCGGCTGGTTCCAGTCGAGGACCGACCACTCGAAGCGCGCGCAACGGCGCTCGACGGCGAGTGCCGCGAGATGACGCAGCATCGCGGTGCCGAGGCCCGTACCGCGCTGCGACGGCTGCACGTACAGATCCTCGAGATAGAGTCCGCGGCGGCCGAGGAACGTCGAATAGTTGTGGAAGAACAGCGCGTACGCGACGATCGCGCCGTCACGCTCGGCCACCAGCGCTTCGGCCGCGGGGTGCTCGCCGAACAGCGCGTCGGCGAGATCGGCTTCGGTCGCGACGAACAGATCCGTGAGCTTCTCGAACTCGGCCAGCTCGCGCATCAGCGCGAGGATCGCGCCGACGTCGCGCGGGGCGGCCGCGCGGATCAGCGGCGTGCCGCTCACGCTTCCTCCGGCGGATCGGACAGCACGATTTCGATGCCGCCGAAGCGCGACGCTACCCAGTTGTACGCGTGGCACGCAATCCACAGCAGCACGAAACCGAGGATCGCGTTCAGCAGCAGCGCGCTCAGGATCGTGCTCAGTTCGACCATCCCGTAGCGGATGTACGCGACGAGAATGCCGAGCAGCACGATCGGCACGCTGAACGTCAGGTAGACGAGAATCAGCGCCTTCGCGGTCTGTCCCGCGGCGATCGACGAGATTTGTTTCTTCATGTGCGGATTGCCCCCGTAGAGATATACCGATAGTGGAATTCAGATCAGGCCGTCGAGCGGCAGGATGTCGACCGGGGCGCCCGCGTCGACTGCCGCAGTATCGTGGCCCAGGACGATGAAACAGTTGGCGTCTGCGAGGCCGCTCAGCGACGCGGAGCTTTGCGATCCGGCCGGTGCGACGTGCCATTGGCCGTCGGCGGCGCGCGTCGCGATGCCGCGCAGGTATTCGGTGCGACCGGGGCGCGTCTTCAACGGCTGCGTACTGCGCGCCGTGTACATCGCCGGTGGCGGCGTCTGCGCGCCGGCCAGCGTCAGCAGCGCGGGGCGCACGATGGCGTAGAACGTCACGGCGGACGCGACCGGATTGCCGGGCAGCCCGAAGAACAGCGCGTGGCCGGCGCCGTCGGCCGCGCGTGCGAGCGTGCCGCACGCGAGCGGCCGGCCGGGCCGCAGCGCAAGGCTCGCGAACGTCACGTCGCCGAGCCGCGCCATCACGTCGCGCGTGAAGTCGGCTTCGCCGACCGACACGCCGCCCGACGTGATGACCGCATCGGCCTGCGCGGCGAGGGCGTCGCGCAATGCGGCATCGAGCGCGGCCGGGTCGTCGCGGACGATGCCGAGATCGATCGCATCCACGTGCAGGCGTTCGAGCATCGCGATCAGCATCCCGCGATTGCTGTCGTACAGCGCGCCGCGGCCGAGCGGTTCGCCGGGCTCGCGCAGCTCGTCGCCGGTCGAGAACACGGCGACGCGCACGCGCCGGCGCACCATGACGTCGGTGACGCCGAACGACGCGAGCAGACCGAGATCGGACGGCCGCAGGACGCGGCCCGCGGCGAGCGCACAGGCACCGCGCGCGAGATCCTCGCCGGCCTTGCGGCAGTTCGCGCCGCGCGCAACGTCGCGCGTGGCGAAGCGGATCGTGTCGCCCTCGACGCGCACGCGTTCCTGCGGGATCACGGTGTCGCATCCGGCCGGCATCGGCGCGCCGGTCATGATCCGCACGCATGTACCGGCTGCCACGGCGCCGTCGAACGGATGGCCGGCGAATGCGGTGCCGGCGACCGGCATCGCGACCTCGCCCTGCGGCGACGCGAGTGCCGCGCTGCCGCCGTCGAACGCATAGCCGTCCATGGCCGAATTGTCGTACGCGGGAATGTCGAACGGCGCGCTCACGTTGATCGCGAGCACGCGGTCGAGCGCATCGCGCAGCGTCACCGTGTCGCACGCGTCGACGGGCACCGCGAAGCGGCACGCGAGCGCCTGCGCGTCGGCGAGCGACAGCGGGACATCGGGGTCGGGTGCGGTTCGGGAAGCGGGCGAGGATTGCGTGATCATCAGTCGGACTGCGCCGCAAGGCGTATCGGGTTCGTGGCCGGTGGCGCGAGGAGGGTGCCTGGGCGCGGGTTTCGCGTGTGGCGGGCGCCGGGCGGGAACGGCACGGGGCCGTCAGCGGCGGGCCAGCGCGGCGAGTTCCTGCCAGGAGTTGGCATTGTAAAACGCACGCTCGTCGCGAAACTCGACTTCGACCGTCTTGTGGCGTGCGTACCACGCACGCACCTTGCGGTCGCCGGCCGCGAGGCGCGCGGCCAGATCGTCGGCCAGCGATGTGCGCAGCAGCGCGAAGGTCGGCTGCGGCGAGCGCAGCTGCTGCGCGTCGACGGTGACCGCCATCGCGATGTCGGCCTGCTGCGCGTCGAGCGCCGCATGCAGTTGCGCGACGAGGTCGGCGGGCAGATACGGTGTATCGCACGGCGAGCACGCGACCAGCGGCGCGCGCGCCGCGCGCATGCCGGCGAGCAGGCCCGCGAGCGGCCCGGGGAAGTCGGGCGTTTCGTCGGCGACGATGCGCGCGTCGAACGGCGCACCGAGCTCGGCATAGCGATCGGCATGGCGGTTCGCGCTGATCAGCGTTTCGTCGACCTGCGGCGACAGCCGGCGCAGCACGTGCAGCGCGAGCGGCGTACCGTCGAGCAGTTGCAGGCCCTTGTCGACGCCGTCCATGCGGGTCGCGCGCCCGCCTGCGAGCAGCAGGCCGGCGATCGACGGAGAAGCGGGAGCGGGCATCGTGTGAAGGCGGAAAGAGGCGTCAGCCGCCGATATACGACATTTCGACGCGCTTGCCGGCGCCGTCGGGCGTGGCGTCGGCCGAGGCGCTGCCGCGCAGCTGCGAATAGCGATCGGTGCGCGCCTGCCAGATGCGCGCGATCGCAGTCGTGATCTCGGCATCGCTTGCGCCGCCCCGCACGAGCGCACGGAGGTCGTGGCCGGCCGACGCGAACAGGCACAGGTACAGCTTGCCTTCGGTCGACAGCCGCGCACGCGTGCAATCGCCGCAGAAGGCCTGCGTGACGCTCGAGATCACGCCGATCTCGCCGCTGCCGTCCGCATAGCCCCAGCGCTGCGCGGTTTCGGCCGCCGTGTGCGGCTCGAGCGGCACCAGCGGGAAATGTTCGGCGATGCGCGCGACGACGTCCGCCGACGGCAGCACCTCGGTCATGTTCCAGCCGTTCGACGTGCCGACGTCCATGTATTCGATGAAACGCAGGATCACGCCGGTGCCGCGGAACCGCTCGGCCATCGGCAGGATCTCGCTGTCGTTGGTGCCGCGCTTCACGACCATGTTGACCTTGACCGGCGCGAGGCCCGCGGCCTGCGCGGCGAAGATGCCGTCGAGCACGTCGGCGCTCGCGAACTCCGCATCGTTCATGCGCTTGAACAGCGTGTCGTCGAGCGCATCGAGGCTGACCGTGACGCGCGTGAGCCCGGCGTCCTTCAGCGCGCGCGCCTTGCGTGCGAGCAGCGAGCCGTTGGTCGTCAGCGTCAGGTCGAGCGGGCGGCCGGCATGCGTCGTCAGGCGCGCGAGGCGCTCGATCAGGAATTCGAGGTTCTTGCGCAGCAACGGTTCGCCGCCCGTGATACGGATCTTCTCGACGCCGTGTGCGACGAAGAGTCGCGCCACGCGCTCGATTTCCTCGTGCGTGAGCAGCGCGCTGTGCGGCAGGAACGGGTAGTCCTTGTCGAAGACCGCGCGCGGCATGCAGTACACGCAACGGAAATTGCAGCGGTCCGTCACCGAAATGCGCAGGTCGCGCAGCGGCCTGGCGAACGTGTCGGCCAGCGTGCCGTCGGGGGCATGCGCGACGCCGGAGACGTCCGGCATCCCGCTGACGTCGGCGAGAGGAATGATGCGTCGGGACATGTTGGAAGAAGTGCGAATCAGGCCTCTATTTTAGCCGCAACCGGCCGGTGGGTCCGGTGGGCGGAAACCCGCAGCGCGGACATGAAAAAGCCCGCCGGAGGCGGGCTTTTCCTGGTCGGGCGATGCGCCGTTAGTGGTGCGTCGTTTCGACCTGCTGCATCGGCGCCGTATCGGCCGGCGGCAGCACCTTGCGTTCGCGCGGCACGCGGGCCGGGCGCGGGAGTCGCGATGCGGCTTCCTGCGCGGCCGCGAACTTGTCGGCGTCCGTGTTCACCCAGACGAGACCGGCCTGCTCCAGCACGACGTCCAGGCTCGCCGAAGTGGGCGCGGCTGCCGGTTGTGCGGGGGCGGGAGCCGGTGCCGGTGTCGGTGCCGGTGCCGGTGCGGCGACGGCCTCGACCGGCGCGGCTGCGACCGGTGCCTCGGCCACCGTCGGCGCGGCTTCGACCACCACCGGAGCGGTCTCGATCGCCACGGCAGCCGGTGCGGCTTGCTCGACCGGTGCGGCTTGCGGCGCCTCGGCAGCGACCGGAGCGGCGGCCGGCACTTCGAACGCATCGGTCGGCGACACCGCGACCGGCGTCGGGCCTGCTTCCGCGACGGCCGGTGCGACCGGTGCCGGTTCGGCTGCCTGGACGGCGACGGGCTCGACCGGGGCGGCCGGAGCCACTTCGGCGGGGGCCGGTGCCGGCTGCGCTTCGACAGCGGCCGGTGCGGCATGCTGCTCGGCGACGGCTTCCACGGCGACCGCGCTTGCCACGGCCGCGACGACTGCCGGCGCAGCCGTGTGAGCCGGTTCGGCAGCGACCGGGGCGGCCGGCGTCACCGCTTGCGCGGCGACTTCGCCTTCGGCGCCTTGTTCGGCCTGCTCGACTGCGCCGTCTTCCTCGCGCTCGCGACGACCGCCGCGGCGGCCGCGACGGCGACGGCGGCGTTCTTCGCCGTCACGTGCGCCGGCTTCCGCATCGGCTGCCAGTTCCGCGCCGGGCAGGGCTTCTGCCGCCACCTTGTCGGTTTCCGGTTCCGGATGGTTTTCACCGCGGGTGACGGTTTCGAGCGTGGCTGCATGCTGGGTCGGCTTGCGGCGTTCGCCGCGCTCGCGACGCTCGCCGCGTTCCTGACGCTCGCCACGGCCGGCTGCTTCGACGCCTTCCGGCTGTTCGGCACGCTCGCGCGGTTCGCGGTTTTCGCGCGGTTCGCGCGGCTCACGGCCTTCACGCGGCTCGCGACCTTCCCGCGGGCCACGGCCCTCGCGACCCTCACGGTTTTCACGACCCTCGCGGTTTTCGCGGCCCTCGCGACCTTCACGCAGCTCACGACCCTCGCGCGGCTCACGGCCTTCCTTGCCTTCGCGTTCCTGGCGTTGCGGCTGGCCACGGCCTGCGGCTGCCGGGTCGCGGCCGCCTTGCGCCTGCTGGGCGCCGCCGCGACGGTTGCGATTGCGATCGCCGCCGCGCTGCTCGGTCTTTTCCGTGCGCTCGCGCGCCGGACGGGCTGCCTGCTCCTTCGCCGGTGCCGGCGCGACCGGTGCGGGCGCCGGTGCCGGCGACACGCCGAACAGGCCCTTCAGCCAGCCGATGAAGCCGCCGCTTGCCGCGGCGACGGGCGCCGGGGCGGGGGCGGCAACGGGCTCGACCGGACGCTGCGGAGCCGGGCTCGGTGCCGGACGCTCGGGCGTGATGCCCTTGACCGCGGCTTCCTGCTTCGGCTTCACTTCGGCCGCCCGCTTGCTGTAGCCGGTTTCCGATTCGAGCTCGCGGGCCGCTTCCTCGGCCATCTTCCAGGATGCGCGCGGATCGTCGAGGCGCGCATCGTCGTGACGCAGGCGCTCGAGCTTGTAGTGCGGCGTATCGAGGTGCTTGTTCGGGATCAGCACGATGCCGACCTTGAAGCGCGACTCGATCTTGTTGATTTCCTGACGCTTTTCGTTCAGCAGGAAGGCGGTCACCTCGACCGGCACCTGGCAGTGGATCGCCGCGGTGTTTTCCTTCATCGCTTCTTCCTGAATGATCCGCAGGACCTGCAGCGCGGACGATTCGGTATCGCGGATGTGGCCGGTGCCGTTGCAGCGCGGGCACGTCACGTGGCTGCCTTCCGACAGCGCCGGGCGCAGGCGCTGGCGCGACAGTTCCATCAGGCCGAAGCGCGAGATCTTGCCCATCTGCACGCGCGCACGGTCGTGCTTGAGCGCGTCCTTCAGGCGCTGCTCGACTTCACGCTGGCTCTTCGCCGATTCCATGTCGATGAAATCGATCACGATCAGGCCGCCGAGGTCGCGCAGGCGCAGCTGGCGGGCGACTTCGTCGGCCGCTTCGAGGTTCGTGCGGGTGGCCGTTTCCTCGATGTCCGCGCCCTTGGTCGCGCGTGCGGAGTTCACGTCGATCGCGACGAGCGCTTCGGTGTGGTCGATCACGATCGCGCCGCCCGACGGCAGCGGGACCGTGCGCGAGTACGCGGTTTCGATCTGGTGCTCGATCTGGAAGCGGGAGAACAGCGGCACGTCGTCGTGATAGCGCTTCACCTTCGCGACGTTGTCCGGCATCACGATGTCCATGAAGGCACGGGCCTGATCATGGATTTCGTTCGTATCGATCAGGATTTCGCCGATATCCGGCTGGAAATAGTCCCGGATCGCGCGGATCACGAGGCTCGATTCCAGATAGATCAGCATCGGCTGGCCGGCGTTGCCGCTTTGCGAGGCAGCCTCGATCGCGCGCCACAGTTGCAGCAGGTAGTTCAGGTCCCACTGCAGTTCCTCGGCGCTGCGGCCGATGCCCGCGGTACGGGCGATCATGCTCATGCCGTCCGGAATCTGCAGCTGCGCCATCGTTTCGCGCAGTTCCTGGCGCTCGTCGCCTTCGATCCGGCGCGATACGCCGCCGCCGCGCGGGTTGTTCGGCATCAGCACGAGATAGCGGCCGGCGAGCGAGATGAAGGTGGTGAGGGCGGCGCCCTTGTTGCCACGCTCTTCCTTCTCGACCTGGACGATCAGCTCCTGGCCTTCGCGCAGCGCATCCTGAATGCGCGCGGAGCGCATGTCGATGCCTTCCTTGAAGTACTGGCGGGCGACTTCCTTGAACGGCAGGAAGCCGTGGCGGTCTTCGCCGTAGTTGACGAAGCACGCTTCGAGCGACGGCTCGATACGGGTGATGACACCTTTGTAGATATTGCCTTTGCGCTGTTCGCGCCCGGCGGTTTCGATGTCGATGTCGATGAGCTTTTGCCCATCGACGATGGCGACGCGCAGCTCCTCCTGCTGCGTCGCATTGAACAGCATGCGTTTCATGAACGACTCCAGGCGGCTCCGCTGCCGGCGCCTCGCGGTTGTCAGGCGCGAGGGCGGGAACGACGACAGGCCGCACCTTGTTGTGTTGTCACGAGCACGCTGGAGCGGGAATGCTGGCGGGGAGAATTGCCTGAAGAGGCGCTTGGGCCCGAAAGACGGGGCCGGCGGCCATAGGGCACCTGCGAATACGGCTTCAAAGCACGGCGTTCACACACCGCACGCTGCAAAAGCGCGCTAAGCCTGTCCGGGCATTGCCACGGGCGCGCGCAATGCGTCGCGCGCGCCGACGGGCGGCAGATGCTGCGGCTTGGGCCGCAGCGGGGAGTATCGAATCCAGCCCGACTTTCCCGCTTGGGGTGTACTTCCCTGGTTTGACGTCGCCAAGCCCCGCACGCTTCGCGGGGCCAAATCGGGCGCAACGCCGTAATTTTCGCAACCGGCAGCCTGCGGACGCACTGCGCGCCGTCGGCTGCCGATCAAATTCTTTTCAACCAACTTTCCGTTACCGCGGCGCCTTGCCGACCGAATCCGCCTGTGGGCGCGATCCTTGCCGACGGGCGGCGCCGTGCGTGCAACTTGCTGCTTCTCTTTGATTAGGGGCGAGCAGCGGACCCCCGGCGCAAGTAAAATAGCAGTTTGCGCTTGCGCCTTGCCCGATTCAGCCGGGGCCGGCCGGTCAGGCCACCCACAACGTCAGGCTGGGCAAAATTATATTCAGTATGAATGAGTTAGGCAAAATATCCCAGAATTCGGTCGCAAGCGGCCAGGTATCGATGATCGAGATCGACGAAAACTCGGCCGGTCAGCGCATCGACAACTTCCTGTTGCGCGTCTGTAAAGGCGTGCCGAAAAGCCATATTTACCGGATCCTCCGCAGCGGCGAAGTGCGCGTGAACAAGGGCCGGATCGACGCGCAGTACCGCCTGGAGCTCGGCGACCTCGTCCGCGTGCCGCCGGTGCGCGTGGCGGCGGCCGACCTCGCGCGCGCCGACACGCCCGTCGTGCCGCCCGCGCATTTCGACGTGCTGTACGAGGACGACGCGATGCTCGTCATCGACAAGCCGGCCGGGGTCGCGGTCCACGGCGGCAGCGGCGTCGCGTTCGGCGTGATCGAGCAGATGCGCCAGGCGCGTCCGCGCGCGAAATTTCTCGAGCTGGTGCACCGGCTCGACCGCGAGACGTCCGGGATCCTGATGCTCGCGAAGAAACGCACGGCGCTCGTCGGCCTGCACGAGCAGATCCGCGAGAACCGGATGGACAAGCGCTACTTCGCGTGCGCGCACGGCGAATGGCAGCCCGACTGGGGCCGGCGCCGCGCGGTGAAGGCGCCGCTGTTCAAGTATTCGACCCCGGAAGGGGAGCGCCGCGTACGGGTGCAGGAGGACGGGCTCGCGTCGCATACGGTGTTCAATCTCGTCGACCGCTGGCCGGACTACGTGCTCGTCGAAGCGGAACTCAAAACGGGTCGGACCCATCAGATCCGGGTGCACCTCGCGCATCTCGGCCTGCCGATCGCCGGCGACGCCAAGTATGGCGATTTCGCATTGAACAAGGCGCTGGCGCGCGCGAACGCGCAGCCGTCGCTGAAACGGATGTTCCTGCATGCGCACCGCCTCAAACTCGCTCATCCGCTGACCGGCGAGGCGCTGCAGTTCGATGCGCCGCTGCCGGCCGAGTGCCGGCGCTTCCTCGATCAACTCAGCGCATTGCGCGATACCGCCTGAACCGCATGGCCCGACAGCAATTTGACCTGATCGTCTTCGACTGGGACGGCACGCTGATGGATTCGACTGCGCACATCGCGCACAGCATCCAGGCGGCATGCCGCGATCTCGGCTTGCCCACGCCGTCCGACGAAGCTTCCCGCTACGTGATCGGCCTCGGCCTGCGGGACGCGCTGCAGATCACGGCGCCGACCCTCGATCCGTCCGACTACGCACGGCTGGCCGAGCGCTACCGCTACCACTACCTGCTCGACGACCAGCGCATCGAGCTGTTCGCCGGTGTGCGCGAGCTGCTCGCCGAACTGCGCGATACGGGCTATCTGCTCGCCGTCGCGACCGGCAAGGGTCGGGTCGGGCTGAATCGCGTGCTCGACCAGTCGAAACTGACGAGCTGGTTCGACGCGACGCGCTGCGCGGACGAAACGTTCTCGAAACCGCATCCGGCGATGCTGCACGAGTTGTCGCGGGAATTGGGGCAGGACCTGTCGCGCACCGTGATGATCGGCGATACGACGCACGACCTGCAGATGGCGGCCAGCGCCGGCGCGGCCGGCGTCGGCGTCGCGTATGGCGCGCACACGGCCGATGCGCTGGCGGCGCTCACGCCGCGCTTCGTCGCGCCGGACGTCGGTGCGCTGGCCGCATGGCTGCGGGAGCACGCATGAGCGCGGCGCCGGACGCCGTGCGCGTGTGCGCGTCGGACGCGTTGACCGACGGGGGCGCCGGGGTGCGCGTCGACGCGACGCTGCGCGGCGAGCAGGCCGTCGTGTTCTTCGTGCGCTACGACGGCCGCGCCTACGGCTACCTGAACCGCTGCGCGCATGTGCCGATGGAGCTCGACTGGGCCGAAGGGCAATTCTTCGAGTCGTCGGGCCTCTATCTGATGTGCGCGACGCACGGCGCGATCTACGCGCCGGATACCGGCAAGTGCGTCGGTGGCCCGTGCCGCGGCGGCCGCTTGCGGCCGGTCGAGGTCGACGAGCGCGACACGCCCGACGGCCGTGCGGTATTCTGGGTGCCCGATGCGGACCTGCATCCCGCCACGCCCGCCACGACCGACTGACGACACCACTGCATGGCCGACCAACCGAATTCCCCGGATTCCTCCTCCCGTCCCGACAGCCGTGAACCGGCCTGGGAGCGCGCAGCGCTCGAGCGGATCGCGCTCGCGGCCGTCAAGGAGCAGCGCGCCGCACGGCGCTGGAAGATCTTCTTCCGCTTCGCGTTTCTCGGCGTGTTCGTGCTGCTCGCGTTCGCGCTGATCGATTTCTCGAGCGATTCGAAGTTCTCGTCGAGCGGGCGGCATACGGCGCTCGTGACGATCGACGGCGAGATCGCGGCAGGCGTCAACGCGAACGCCGACGACATCAACACCGCGCTCGACGCTGCGTTCGACGACGACGGCACGGTCGGCGTCGTGCTGCGGATCAACAGCCCGGGCGGCAGCCCGGTGCAGGCCGGCATGGTCTACGACGAGATCCGGCGGCTGCGCAAGAAGTATCCGGACAAGCCGCTGTACGTCGTAGTGACCGACATGTGCGCATCGGGCGGCTATTACATCGCGTCCGCGGCCGACAAGATCTTCGTCGACAAGGCGAGCATCGTCGGCTCGATCGGCGTGCTGATGGACGGGTTCGGCTTCACCGGGCTGATGGGCAAGCTCGGGGTCGAGCGGCGCCTGCATACGTCGGGCGAAAACAAGGGCTTCTACGATCCGTTCTCGCCGGAAACGCCGAAGATGGACGCGCACGCGCAGGAGCTGCTCGACCAGGTGCATGCGCAGTTCATCAAGGCCGTGAAGGATGGCCGCGGCAAGCGGCTGCACGAGACGCCGGACATGTTCTCCGGCCTGTTCTGGACCGGCGAGAAGAGCGTCGAGCTCGGGCTCGCCGACGGCTACGGCACCACCGACACGGTCGCGCGCGACGTGCTGAAGGCGCCGGATCTGGTCGACTATACGGTGAAGGAAAGCCTGACGAACCGTGTCGCGCGCAAGTTCGGCGCGGCCGTCGGCGGCGCTGCGATGAAGGCGCTGACGGCTGGCGGCGCGTCAGTCAGCCTGCGCTGACGGCTGACGGCTGACGGCTGACGGCGGCGATCGGCGGGCCGCGATGGCCCGCCTTTCATTCATCAGTGGATCGCCGGTCGCGGCATCAATCAGTTCGCGAGCAGCAGGAAGATCGCGGGGCGCTTGTGCAGATTCGGCGCCAGCGCCTTTTTCCAGTCCGCCGCCGTGCGGCTCGCGATCGTCTCGGTCGCGAGGGTCAGATCGGCCGCGACGCAGATCTGCGTCGACGGCGCGCAGGTGGCCACCAGCGTGTCGAGCATCGCGTGATTCCGGTACGGCGTTTCGATGAAGATCTGCGTCTGGCGCGCCTTGCGCGACAGTTGCTCGAGTTCGCGCAGGCGTTTCGCGCGCGCGGCCGCATCGACCGGCAGATAGCCGTTGAACGCGAAGCTCTGGCCGTTCAGGCCCGACGCCATCAGCGCGAGCAGGATCGAACTCGGTCCGACGAGCGGCACGACCTTCACGCCGCGCTCGTGCGCGCGGCGCACCAGCAACGCGCCGGGATCGGCGACGGCCGGGCAGCCGGCCTCCGACACGAGGCCGGCATCCGCGCCGGCCAGCACCGGTGCGAGCAGCCGGTCGATCGCGCCGGCCGGCGTATTGACGTTCAGCTCGCTGATCTCGATTTCCTGGATCGGCCGCGTCGTACCGATCTTCTTCAGAAACGCGCGGGTCGTTTTCGCGTTCTCGCCGATGTAATAGCCGAGCGTGCCGGCGCGCGCCTGCACGGCGGCGGGCAGCACGGCGGCGAGCATCGATTCGTCGCCTTCGCCGAGCGTGTTCGGAACGAGATAAAGCGTGCCGGCGGTCATGCGCGGTCTCCACGAGTGGTTGCAAACAACGGGTAGCCGGCGGCGCGCAGCATCCGCGTGAGGGCGATCAGCGGCAGGCCGACGAGTGCGGTGGGGTCGTCCGAGTCGATCGCGTCGAGCAGGGCGATGCCGAGCCCTTCGGATTTCGCGCTGCCGGCCACGTCGTACGGCGTTTCCGCGTGCAGGTAGGCGTCGAGTTCGGCCTCGGGCAGCGAGCGAAAGCGCACGTGCGTGACGATGTCCTCGACCTGCGCTTCGTCCGTACGGCTGTCGTACAGGCAGAGCGCGCTGTGGAATTCGACTTCGCGGCCCTGCATCGACACGAGTTGCGCGAGCGCGCGCTCGTGCGTACCGGGCTTGCCGATCTGGTGGCCGTCGAAGGTCGCGACCTGATCCGACCCGATCACGAGCACGCCGTCCGGCGCGTCGATCGTCGCGGCCACCGCGCGTGCTTTCGCGGCGGCGAGGCGCAGCGCGGTCGCGGCCGGCGTTTCGCCGGCGAGCGGGGTTTCGTCGAGGTCGGGCGACACGACGTCGAACGGCACGCCGAGGCGCTCGAGGAGCGCTCGGCGGTAACGGGAACTGGAAGCAAGAATCAGCCGCGGCGGGCGGCAAACGGTATCCGGCATGGTCGGTTGGATCGGTGAGTCGTCAGGTGTGGCGCGGCGTTGCGCGGACGCAAGCTTAAGTGATTGACCGCAAAAGGTAAAACAGGTATGCTTTCCCGCTTTTCGTCGGCAGGCTTTCGTGTGGTGGCGCCTGCCGGGTCTTCGGAAGTAAAGTACGTCATCCTTCGATGAGCCGTACGCGAGCGGTGCCAAGCCGGATCCCGCAAGTCAGCCTGTAGGCAGGAGCGCACATGAACACTTCTTCTGGCAAACCTGCGGCGGCGCTCGATCCGCACGCGGTCGACCTGTTCGAGTTTGCCCGCAGCGGGCGGCAGGCAGCCGGCGCGGTGCACCTCTCGCAACTGCCGCGCATGTTAAACGAAGTGCCGACGGACGCGCCAGATCGCGACACGGTCTTCACGTGGCAGGCGGAAGGGTTCACGCAAAAGGAGTTGCAGGACGACGGCACCGACGGGCAGCAGCCGTATCTGCGCCTCGCGGTGCACGGCCATGCGTGGCTCACGTGCCAGCGCTGCATGACGCCGTACGACCAGACGTTCGACGTCGACATGACGTACCGGATCGTCGCGACCGAAGAAGAAGCTGAAGAATTTCCGCTCGACGACGATGAAGCCGATGTGATCGTGGGCTCACGCCAGTTCGATCTCGTCGACTTGATCGAAGAGGAATTGCTGCTTTCGTTGCCGCTCGTGCCCAAGCACGAGGTTTGCCCGGCAGTTCACGAAAGCCTCGTGTCGGGCGCGAGCGGTCCCGCGGAAGAGACGGACGAGGCGTCCGACGAAGCCGGGGACGAAGGCAAACGGCCGAATCCGTTCGCAGCGCTGGAAGCGTTGAAGAAGGACGGTGACGGCACCAAGAAACACTAAGCAGTTGTGGCGCGGGAAGGCGTAAGGGCTTTGGGCCAGGGTAGTTAAGCGCCGGATCGGGCTGTGTTAGAATCCGGAAAATTATTTAGGAGTTAGTCATGGCAGTCCAGCAAAACAAGAAGTCGCCGTCGAAGCGCGGCATGCATCGTTCGCACGATTTCCTGACGGCAGCGCCGCTGGCAGTCGAGCCGAGCACGGGTGAAGTGCACCTGCGTCACCACGTCAGCCCGAACGGCTACTATCGCGGCAAGAAAGTCGTCAAGACGAAGAACGACTAAGCGTCAAGTCACGCGTTGCGCGCTACGCTCGCCGTTCGCGTGACAACTGGTTCGCTTGACACTTTCCTGGCTCAACAAAAAGGCGGCATTCAACTGCCGCTTTTTTGTGCCTGAAATTCGTCGCATTCCATGACCGTAAAGCTCACAATCGATTGCATGGGAGGCGACCACGGCCCGTCCGTGACCGTTCCCGCGGCAGTCAAGTTCGTCCGCGCGCATCCCGATGCGCACCTGATGCTCGTCGGCATCGAAAGCGCGATTCGCGCTCAGCTGAAGAAGCTGAAAGCCCTCGACGATCCCGCGTTGACCATCGTGCCCGCCACCGAAGTCGTGGCGATGGACGATCCTGTCGAAGTGGCGCTGCGCAAGAAGAAGGATTCTTCGATGCGCGTCGCGCTCAACCACGTCAAGGACGGCGCGGCGCAGGCCTGCATCTCCGCCGGCAATACCGGCGCGCTGATGGCCGTTTCCCGTTACGTACTCAAGACGCTGCCCGGCATCGAGCGGCCCGCGATCGCGTTCGCGCTGCCGAACCCGACCGGCTACACGATGATGCTGGACCTCGGCGCGAACGTCGACTGCGAACCGCAGCACCTGCTGCAGTTCGCGGAGATGGGGCACGCGCTCGTGGCCGCGCTCGAAGGCAAGGAGCGCCCGACGATCGGCCTGCTGAACATCGGCGAAGAGGTCATCAAGGGCAACGAGACGATCAAGCGCGCAGGCGAGCTGCTGCGCGCCAGCACGCTCAATTTCCGCGGCAACGTGGAAGGCAACGACATCTACAAGGGCACCGTCGACGTGATCGTGTGCGACGGCTTCGTCGGCAACGTCGCGCTGAAGACGTCCGAGGGGCTCGCGCAGATGCTGTCGGACATCATCCGCGAGGAGTTCGGCCGCTCGCTGATGTCGAAGCTGATGGCGCTGCTCGCGCTGCCTGTGCTGATGCGTTTCAAGAAGCGCGTCGACCACCGCCAGTACAACGGCGCGGCGCTGCTGGGGCTGAAGAGCCTCGTGATCAAGAGTCACGGTTCGGCCGACGCCTACGCGTTTGAGTGGGCGATCAAACGCGGGTATGATGCCGTCAAAAACGGGGTGCTGGAGCGCCTCGCGCGCGCGATGGCGGATAATTCAGTGTCGCTCGGCGACGGCGAACACGACGCGGGCGGCGCGGGCCATGCAAGCCCGGCCGCAGGCCATCACGCCGAACCTTCCGCTGCGCAATCCTCTAAAGCATAAATGGCCCAATCGACTCTCTATTCCCGCGTGCTCGGCACGGGCAGCTACCTGCCGCCCGACCGCGTCACGAACCAGCAGTTGACCGATCGTCTTGCGAAGGAAGGCATCGAGACGAGCGATGAATGGATCGTGGCGCGCACGGGCATCCATGCGCGCCATTTCGCCGCACCGGACGTCACGACGAGCGATCTCGCGCTCGAGGCGTCGCGTCGTGCGATCGAAGCGGCCGGTGTCGATCCGCAGTCGATCGACCTGATCATCGTCGCGACTTCGACCCCCGATTTCGTGTTCCCGAGCACCGCGTGCCTGCTGCAGAACAAGCTCGGCATCAAGAACGGCGGCGCGGCATTCGACGTACAGGCCGTGTGTTCGGGCTTCGCGTACGCGATGGCGACGGCCGACAGCTTCATCCGCAGCGGCCAGCATCGTACGGCGCTCGTGGTCGGCGCGGAGACGTTCTCGCGCATTCTCGACTTCAAGGACCGCACGACCTGCGTGCTGTTCGGCGACGGTGCCGGCGCGGTGATCCTGTCCGCGTCGGAAGAGCCAGGTGTGCTCGGCAGCGCGCTGCATGCGGACGGCAGCTACTCGAACATCCTGTGCACGCCGGGCAACGTCAACCGCGGCGTGATCGACGGCAGCGCGTTCCTGCACATGGACGGACAAGCCGTGTTCAAGCTCGCGGTCAACGTGCTCGAAAAGGTCGCGATCGAAGCGCTCGCGAAGGCGAATCTCGCGCCCGAGCAAATCGACTGGCTGATTCCGCACCAGGCCAACATCCGCATCATGACCAGCACCTGCCGCAAGCTCGGCCTGCCGCAGGAGCGCATGGTCGTGACGGTCGACCAGCACGGCAATACGTCGGCCGCGTCGATCCCGCTGGCGCTCGACGCCGCGGTGCGCGACGGTCGCATCCAGCGTGGCCAGCACGTGCTGATCGAAGGCGTCGGCGGCGGCTTCACCTGGGGCGCGTCGGTCTTCCGCTTCTGATCCGCGGCGCGCGACAAGCCGCGCGCGGATCCCATCGGCGCGCCGTTCGTGCGCGCCGTCCGAATCGATTCAATTGGGGACGATATGAAATTTGCATTCGTTTTTCCGGGGCAGGGCTCGCAGGCGATCGGCATGCTCAACGCATTCGCCGATCTGGCCGTCGTGCGCGAGACGCTCCAGGAAGCATCCGATGCACTCAATCAGGATCTCGGCAAGCTGATCGCCGAAGGCCCGGCCGAAGAGCTGAACCTGACCACCAACACGCAGCCCGTGATGCTGACCGCGGCGTATGCGTGCTACCGCGCGTGGCAGCAGGCAGGCGGCCCGGCGCCGTCGATCGTCGCCGGCCACAGCCTCGGTGAATACACGGCGCTCGTCGCGGCCGGCGCACTTGCGTTCAAGGATGCGGTGCCGCTCGTGCGCTTTCGTGCACAGGCGATGCAGACGGCCGTGCCGGTCGGCCAGGGCGGCATGGCCGCGATCCTGGGCCTCGACGACGACACGGTGCGCGCGGTATGCGCGGAAGCCGCGGAGGCGGGCGTCGTCGAAGCGGTGAACTTCAATGCTCCGGCGCAGGTCGTGATCGCGGGCAGCAAGGCCGCGGTCGAAAAGGCATGCGAGATCGCGAAGGCGAAGGGCGCGAAGCGCGCGCTGCCGCTGCCGGTGTCGGCGCCGTTCCATTCGTCGCTGCTCAAGCCGGCGTCGGACCAGCTGCGCGACTACCTCGCGAACGTCGACGTGAAGGCGCCGCAGATTCCGGTCGTCAACAACATCGACGTTGCCGTGGTCAGCGATCCGGCCGCGATCAAGGATGCGCTGGTGCGCCAGGCCGCGGGCCCGGTGCGCTGGGTCGAGTGCGTGCGGCATATCGCCGGCACGGGCGTCACGCACGTGATCGAATGCGGTCCGGGCAAGGTGCTGGCCGGCCTGACGAAGCGCATCGATGGCAACCTGACGGGTGCGTCGGTGTTCGATCCGGCTTCGCTCGACGAAGCGCTCAAGCTCGCGACCGCCTGACGCGGCGCCTTTTCCCAAGCAACGGACATTCGATTCATGGACAAGACTCTCGATAAACAGGTTGCGATCGTGACCGGCGCGTCGCGCGGCATCGGCCGTTCGATCGCGCTCGAACTCGCGCGCCTGGGCGCGACGGTGATCGGCACGGCGACGAGCGAATCGGGCGCCACCGCGATCACCGCGGCGTTCGCGGAAGCGGGCGTCACGGGCCGCGGCGCGGTGCTGAACGTCAACGACGCGGCAGCCGCCGAGGCACTGATCGATGCGACCGTGAAGGAATTCGGCGCGCTGAACGTGCTCGTCAACAACGCAGGCATCACGCAGGATCAGCTCGCGATGCGGATGAAGGACGAGGACTGGGACGCGGTGATCGACACCAATCTGAAGTCGGTGTTCCGCCTGTCGCGCGCGGTGCTGCGCCCGATGATGAAGGCGCGCGGCGGCCGTATCATCAACATCACGTCGGTGGTCGGCTCGGCCGGCAATCCGGGTCAGGTCAACTACGCGGCCGCGAAGGCCGGCGTCGCGGGCATGACGCGTGCGCTCGCGCGCGAAATCGGCAGTCGCGGCATCACGGTGAACTGCGTGGCGCCGGGCTTCATCGACACCGACATGACGAAGACGCTGCCGGAAGAACAGCAGGCCGCGCTCAAGACCCAGATTCCGCTCGGCCGCCTCGGCAGCCCGGAGGACATCGCCCATGCCGTCGCGTTCCTCGCATCGCCGCAGGCCGGTTACATCACCGGCACGACGCTGCACGTGAACGGCGGCATGTACATGTCGTAACGGTTTTCGTTTACCATCCGCGCCGTATCCCGTTTTTCAGGCGGATCGGCGCTTGATCGACCATCAAGCCAACGCGCGTTTTGGCGTCAGCAAACCTGATAAAATGCGCGCACTTGTAAATCTGAACTTTCCCTCGGAGGGGTAATGGACAACATCGAACAACGTGTCAAGAAGATCGTCGCTGAACAACTGGGCGTCGCGGAAGCCGAGATCAAGAACGAAGCTTCGTTCGTGAACGACCTGGGCGCGGACTCGCTCGACACGGTCGAACTGGTGATGGCTCTCGAAGACGAGTTCGGCATGGAAATCCCGGACGAAGAAGCAGAGAAGATCACGACCGTTCAGCAAGCGATCGACTACGCTCGCGCAAACGTCAAGGCGTAAGCGCCTTTCGCGCTTGTCCGCCACGTCGCCGCGATCTTCGCGATTGACGCGCCATCCTGCCGGCTTCGCGCCGGACGGACTAACAGCCACAGGGCTCGCAGGGCTGGTTCCTGTGGCCACTGTGGCTTTTGTTTTTGTCATCCAATAATGGAAAAGAGGTTACCGTGAGCCGCCGTCGTGTTGTCGTTACAGGCCTGGGGCTGATTTCGCCTGTTGGCAATAATGTTGCCGACGGCTGGGCCAATCTCGTCGCCGGCAAGTCCGGTATCGCCACCGTCACGAAGTTCGATGCGTCGAACCTCGCCTGCCATTTCGCGGGCGAAGTGAAGGGCTTCAGCGCCGAGGAGTACATCCCGGCGAAGGAAGCCCGGAACATGGATACGTTCATCCATTACGGCATCGCCGCCGGCGTCCAGGCCATCAAGGACAGCGGGCTGGAAGTGACCGAAGCCAACGCGGAGCGCATCGGCGTGCTGGTCGGTTCCGGCATCGGCGGCCTGCCGATGATCGAAGACACGCACCAGACCTACGTCGATCGTGGCGCGCGCCGGATTTCGCCGTTCTTCGTGCCGGGCTCGATCATCAACATGATCTCGGGTCACCTGAGCATCATGTTCGGCCTGAAGGGCCCGAACCTCGCGGCCGTCACGGCCTGCACGACCGGCCTGCACAGCATCGGCCTCGCCGCGCGCCTGATCCAGGCCGGCGACGCCGACGTGATGGTCGCGGGCGGCGCCGAATCGACGGTGTCGCCGCTCGGCATCGGCGGGTTCGCCGCCGCGCGCGCGCTGTCGACCCGCAACGACGATCCGGCCACCGCGTCGCGTCCGTGGGACAAGGACCGCGACGGCTTCGTGCTGGGCGAGGGCTCGGGCGTGATGGTGCTCGAGGAGTACGAGGCGGCGAAGGCGCGCGGCGCGAAGATCTACGCGGAAGTCGTGGGCTTCGGCATGACGGGTGACGCGTACCACATGACCGCGCCGAACATGGACGGCCCGCGCCGCTGCATGGTCGCGGCGCTGCGCGACGCCGGCCTGAATGCCGACGAGGTGCAGTACCTGAACGCGCATGGCACGTCGACGCCGCTGGGCGACAAGAACGAGTCCGACGCGGTGAAGGCGGCCTTCGGCGAGCACGCGTACAAGATGGTGGTCAACTCGACGAAGTCGATGACGGGCCACCTGCTGGGTGGCGCGGGCGGCCTCGAATCGGTGTTCACGGTGCTGGCACTGCACAACAACGTGTCGCCGCCGACCATCAACATCTTCAACCAGGACCCCGAGTGCGATCTCGATTACTGCGCGAACACCGCGCGTGACATGAAGATCGACGTTGCCGTGAAGAACAACTTCGGCTTCGGCGGGACCAACGGCACGCTGGTGTTCAAGCGCGTCTGACGTCGAATCGCTTGACGAGTCCATTCGATGCTCCGGCCGGGCGTCCGCAGCGCTTTGCGTTGCGGGCCTCGGCCGTGTCGTATCTCGTGCTGGCCGCGTTCGTCGCATCGGCTGCCGCGTCGGCGTACCTGTTCTGCGCGCCGCGCGCGGGCGCTGTCGCCGGCGCCGGCGTGTCGGCCGCGACGGCGGCACTGCTGGCCGTATGGGCGGCGCGGGCCAGCGCCCGCCGGCTGCCGGCCGAGCTGCGGATCGATGCGTTCGGGGAGATTGCGGCGTTTGGCCGCACCGGGCGATTGCTGGCCCGCGGTCGCGTGACCGGCCATGCGCACTGGAGCAGCCTGCTGCTGGTGCTGTCGATCGGGCAGGGCGCCCGGCGCGCGCGGCCGCTGCTGATTCCGGCCGACGCGCTCGACGCCGCGTCGTTCAGCGCGCTATCGGTGCTGGCGAGAACGGCTGGGGCGGCGGGGCAGGCATGACGGCGGCGCGGTTACCGACCGTAACCAGCGGCCGGCGCCGGAACGCTACAATAACGCTCCGCGTTGCATCCCTAGTTAACGGATTTGTCAGGTGAGTGAAAAAGAAATCGATCAGGCTCTGGTCGAGCGCGTACAGAAGGGCGACAAGGCGGCGTTCGAACTCCTGGTCTCCAAATACCACCGCAAGATCATCCGGCTGATCTCGCGCCTCGTGCGGGATCCCGCCGAGGTCGAGGATGTGGCCCAGGACGCGTTCATCAAGGCGTATCGTGCGCTGCCGCAATTCCGCGGCGAATCGGCGTTCTATACGTGGTTGTACCGAATTGCCGTCAACACGGCGAAGAACTACCTTGCGACGCAAGGCCGCCGGGCGCCGACCTCGACCGAGGCCGATGCGGAGGAAGCGGAAACTTTCTCGGACGCAGACCAACTAAGGGATATCAACACGCCTGAGTCGATGTTGATGAGCAAGCAGATTGCCGAGACGGTCAACGCTGCGATGGCTCTGCTGCCCGAAGAACTGCGCCAGGCAATCACACTGCGCGAGATCGAGGGCCTGAGCTACGAAGAGATCGCGGAAATGATGGGCTGTCCGATCGGGACGGTCCGCTCGCGGATCTTCCGTGCGCGCGAGGCAATCGCTGCCAAATTGCGTCCGCTGCTCGATACGCCCGAAGGCAAGCGCTGGTAAGCGCGACGGGCGGAACGACGCGGGTCGGGGTCTAGTTACGGATAGAGTCGTGAAGTCACGACGGGGTGTGCAAGATGGGGAGCATCATGGGGTCGGTCAATACGCAATCGCAAGCGTGCTCGCGCGGCGAGCGCCTTTCCGCGCTGGTCGACGGCGAAATGTTCGATGGCCCGGATCACGGGCAGTTTCTGGCTGAGCTCGACCGCGCGGATCGCGCTGCGTGGGCCCATTACCACCTGATCGGCGATGCGCTGCGCTCGGACGAGCTCGCGCTGCCGCCCGCGCTGAGCGTCGCGTTTACCGCACGCATGTCGGCCGCGCTCGAAAGCGAGCCGCACCTGCTGGCTCCGGCGGCCGCGCCGGCCGCGCGCAAGCTGCTGTCGCTGCGTCGGCGCGTCGTGCCCGCGTTCGCGGTGGCCGCCGCGGCGGCCACGCTGACCTGGGTCGTCGTCCCGCAAATGCAGACGGCCGGTACGCCGGGCGCCGTCCAGGTCGCCTCGGTCGGCGCGCAGCAGGGCGGCAACCTGCAGCGCGTGACGGTTGCGCAGGCATCGGCCCAGCCCGGCCTGCAGGACGTCAACATCATTCGCGACGCCAGCCTCGACCAATACCTTGAAGCGCACCAGCAATTCGCCCAGCAGCCCGTCGTCACGGGTTCGATGCCGCTGATCCGCGCTGCCGTGACCACCACGCCAGGCCAATAAACCCGATGCGGACATTGCAGTTGAATCACGCCATCTCCGGATGGAAGCGGCTGCCGGCCCTCCTGCTTTGCGCAGCCGCCCTGTTGTCCGTTCAATCCCTTCCCGCCAGTGCCCAGCAACCGGACGATCCCGTCGCGACCCGCAAGGGCGCCGCGGACTGGCTCGACCGCGTCCAGCAGGCGGCGCAGCAGCAGAGCTACGAAGGTACGTTCGTCTACCAGCGCGGCGGGTACGTGCAGTCGTCGCGCATCGCGCACGTCGCGTCCCGCGACGGCGAGTTCGAACGGATCGAGACGCTCGACGGCAAGCCGCGCAAGCTGCTGCGGCACAACGACGAGCTGTACACGTTCGTGCCCGAGCGCAAGCTGTGCGTGGTCGAGCGCCGTCAGACGCGCGACTCGTTTCCCGCGCTGCTCGGCGCGAGCGGCGAACACGTGATGTCCGTCTACGATGCGAAGTCGCTCGGCAAGGACCGCGTGGCCGGGATCGACGCGCAGGTCGTCGAGCTCGTGCCGAAGGATGCGTACCGTTTCACGTACAAGCTGTGGGCCGACGCGCGCACCGGGCTGCTGCTGCGTTCGCAGACGCTCGACGCGAACGATCACGTGCTCGAGCAGATCGCGTTCTCGCAATTGCAGACGGGCGGCGCAAGCGGCGACAAGGCCGCGATCGCAGCCGGCATGCGCAACCTGAGCGGCTGGACGGTCGTGCGCCCGCCGGTCGCGACGGTCGACATGGAAGCGCAGGGCTGGCAGCTCGCGCCGAGCGTCGCCGGCTTCCAGAAGATTCGTGAAGTGCGCCGGCCGATGGCCGCGCGCGATGCCGGCGATCCGCCGATCCCGGTCGATCAGGCGGTCTTCACGGACGGCCTCGCGACGATCTCGGTTTTCATCGAGCCGGCCGAAAAGAATACGCGCAAGGAAGGCGCGGGCAGCACCGGGGCGACGCACGTTCTCGTGAAGCGCCGCGGCGACTACTGGATCACCGTGCTCGGCGAAGTGCCGCCGGCGACGTTGCAGCAGTTCGCGTCTGCCATAGAATACAAGGCTTCCAAGTAACGCTACGGCTTCCGACATGACGAAACTCACGCTGCGCAAAGTGCTCGCGGCGGCGGCGCTGTGTGCCTGCCTGCCGCTCGTCCCGCAAACCGCGGTCGCGGTCACGCCTCCCGCCGCAAGCCTGCCCGACTTTGCCGATCTGGTCGAAAAGGTCGGGCCGGCCGTCGTGAACATCCGGACCACCGCCAACGTGCCGACGGGCGGCCCGCGCGGCATGCTCCCGCCCGGCTTCGACAACGGCGACATGTCGGAATTCTTCCGGCGCTTCTTCGGCATCCCGCTGCCGCAGGCGCCCGGCAACGGTGGCGGCAACGGCAGCAACCCGAAGAACGCGCCGGCGCCGGACAATCCGCCCGATACCGAGCAGAACCGCGGCGTCGGCTCGGGCTTCATCGTGTCGGCCGACGGTTACGTGATGACCAATGCGCACGTCGTCGACGATGCGGACACCATCTACGTGACGCTGACCGACAAACGCGAATTCAAGGCGAAGCTGATCGGCGTCGACGACCGCACGGACGTCGCGGTCGTCAAGATCCAGGCGTCGAACCTGCCGGTCGTCGCGATCGGCGATTCGAACAAGGTGCGCGTCGGCGAGTGGGTCGTCGCGATCGGTTCGCCGTTCGGCCTCGACAACACGGTCACGGCCGGCATCGTCAGCTCGAAGAGCCGCAACACGGGCGACTACCTGCCGTTCATCCAGACCGACGTGGCCGTGAACCCTGGCAACTCGGGCGGCCCGCTGATCAACATGCAGGGCGAGGTGATCGGCATCAACTCGCAGATCTACAGCCGCACCGGCGGCTTCATGGGCATTTCGTTCGCGATTCCGATCGACGAGGCGATGCGCGTGGCCGACCAGCTGAAGGCGACCGGCAAGGTCACGCGCGGCCGGATAGCGGTGGCGATCGGCGAGGTGACGAAGGACGTGGCCGATTCGATCGGGCTGCCGAAGGCCGAAGGCGCGCTCGTCAGCAGCGTCGAGCCGGGCGGCCCGGCCGACAAGGCAGGCATCCAGCCGGGCGACATTATCCTGAAGTTCAATGGCCGTCCGGTCGATGCGGCGTCGGACCTGCCGCGCATGGTCGGCGACACGAAGCCCGGCACGAAGGCGACGGTCAGCGTATGGCGCAAGGGTCAGGCACGCGATCTGCCGATCACGATCGCCGAGACGCCGGCCGAGTCGACGGCGAAGGCCGAGCAGCGCAAGAACGCGCCGCAGAAGCCGCGCCAGACCAATTCGCTCGGGCTGACGGTCAGCGACCTGACGGCGGAGCAGACGAAGACGCTGAAGCTGAAGAACGGCGTGCAGATCGACGGCGTCGACGGCCCGGCCGCCCGGGCGGGCCTGCAGCGCGGCGACATCGTGCTGCGTGTCGGCGACACCGACATCACGAGCGCGAAGCAGTTCGCCGACGTGACCGCGCAGCTCGATCCGCAGAAGGCGGTCGCGGTGCTCGTGCGGCGTGGCGACAACACGCAGTTCGTGCCCGTGCGGCCGCGCCAGAAGTAACGCGTCGATGTTCACGCTCTACGGCCGCGGCTGGTGCCACCTGTGCGACGACATGCGCGACGCACTGGCGCCGGTGGCGGCCGAATTCGGTGTCGCGGTCGACTACATCGACATCGACACCGATGCAGCGCTGGTCGCGCGTTACGACGAGGACGTGCCCGTGCTGCTGCTGGACGGCGCGGAAGTGTGCCGCCACCGGTTCGACGACGCGCGGGTGCGCGACGCGCTGGCGGCCCGGCGCTGAATCCGGCCCGCCGCCGGCCGACGCCGTTTTCGCACGGGGTTCGATCCGGCGGGCGCCCGCCCCGCGTGGCAGGGCGTCCGAAATCCCGCCCGGCAAAAGCCTTTTCGGCTAAAATAAGCCGTTTTTTCACCGACTTACAAGGCGTGCTCCGCAGTCGTGAGCGCGCCTTTTTCGCTTGATCGGCACTGAATGGATCATATTCGCAATTTCTCGATCATCGCCCACATCGACCATGGCAAGTCGACACTCGCGGATCGCATCATCCAGGTATGCGGCGGCCTCGCCGACCGTGAAATGGAAGCGCAGGTGCTCGACTCGATGGACATCGAGCGCGAGCGCGGCATCACGATCAAGGCGCAAACAGCCGCGCTGACCTATCGCGCACGCGACGGCAAGGTCTACAACCTGAACCTGATCGACACGCCGGGGCACGTCGACTTCTCGTACGAGGTCAGCCGTTCGCTGTCCGCGTGCGAAGGCGCGCTGCTGGTCGTCGACGCCAGCCAGGGCGTCGAGGCGCAGACGGTCGCGAACTGCTACACGGCGATCGAGCTCGGCGTCGAGGTCGTGCCCGTGCTGAACAAGATCGACCTGCCGGCTGCGAACCCCGAGAACGCGATCGAGGAGATCGAGGACGTGATCGGCATCGACGCGACCGACGCGACGCGCTGCAGCGCGAAGACCGGCCTCGGCGTCGAAGACGTGCTCGAGTCGCTGATCGCGAAGGTGCCGCCGCCGAAGGGCGATCCGACCGCGCCGCTGCAGGCGCTGATCATCGATTCGTGGTTCGACAACTACGTCGGCGTCGTGATGCTCGTGCGTATCGTCAACGGCACGCTGCGCCCGAAGGACAAGATCAAGATGATGGCGACCGGCGCGCAGTATCCGGTCGAGCACGTCGGCGTGTTCACGCCGAAGTCGCGCAATCTCGAGTCGCTGTCGGCCGGGCAGGTGGGCTTCATCATCGCCGGCATCAAGGAACTGACGGCCGCGAAGGTCGGCGATACCGTCACGCACGCGGCCAAGGCCGCTGCCGAGCCGCTGCCGGGCTTCAAGGAAGTGAAGCCGCAGGTGTTCGCGGGGCTGTATCCGGTCGAGGCGAACCAGTACGACGCGCTGCGCGAATCGCTCGAGAAGCTGAAGCTGAACGACGCATCGCTGCAGTACGAGCCGGAAGTGTCGCAGGCGCTCGGCTTCGGTTTCCGCTGCGGCTTCCTCGGGCTGCTGCACATGGAAATCGTGCAGGAGCGGCTCGAGCGCGAATTCGACATGGATCTCATCACGACCGCGCCGACGGTCGTCTACGAGGTCGTGCAGAGCGACGGCTCGACGATCATGGTCGAGAACCCGGCGAAGATGCCGGAGCCCGGCCGCATCGCCGAAGTCCGCGAACCGATCGTCACCGTGAACCTGTACATGCCGCAGGATTACGTCGGCTCGGTGATCACGCTGTGCGAGCAGAAGCGCGGCTCGCAGATCAACATGCAGTATCACGGCCGCCAGGTGCAGCTCACGTACGAGATCCCGATGGCCGAGATCGTGCTCGACTTCTTCGATCGCCTGAAGTCGGTGTCGCGCGGCTATGCGTCGATGGACTACGAGTTCAAGGAATACCGTTCGTCGGACGTCGTGAAGGTCGACATGCTGATCAACGGCGACAAGGTCGATGCGCTGTCGATCATCGTGCACCGGTCGCAGTCGCAATACCGCGGCCGCGAAGTCGCCGCGAAGATGCGCGAGATCATTCCGCGCCAGATGTACGACGTGGCGATCCAGGCCGCGATCGGCGCGCACATCGTCGCACGCGAGAACATCAAGGCGCTGCGCAAGAACGTGCTCGCGAAGTGCTACGGCGGCGACATCACGCGAAAGAAGAAGCTGCTCGAGAAGCAGAAAGAAGGTAAGAAACGCATGAAGCAGGTGGGTTCGGTCGAGATCCCGCAGGAGGCGTTCCTCGCGATCTTGCGCGTCGAAGACAAATAACAGGACTGATCCTTTTATGAATTTTGCGCTGATTCTTTTTGTGCTCGTCGTCGTGACGGGCGTAGCGTGGGTGCTGGACAAACTGGTGTTCCTGCCGCGGCGTCGCAAGGCGGCCGACTCGGCGATCGAGGAGTTCGATCGCCAGCAGTCGCGCATCGACAAGCGTTTCGCGGACGAAAACGCCGCGCAGACGCGTTCGAAGCTGCGTGACGAAAAGCTGCGCCAGCCGTGGTGGCTCGAGTACACCGCGAGCTTCTTCCCGGTGATCCTGGCCGTGTTCGTCGTGCGTTCGTTCGTCGTCGAGCCGTTCAAGATTCCGTCGGGCTCGATGGTGCCGACGCTGCTCGTCGGCGACTTCATCCTCGTCAACAAGTTCGAGTACGGGCTGCGCCTGCCGGTCACCAACACGAAGATCACGCAGGGCAGCCCGCTGTCGCGCGGCGACGTCGTCGTGTTCCGCTATCCGAAGGACGAGTCGGTCGACTACATCAAGCGCGTGATCGGCCTGCCGGGCGACACGGTCGCGTACCAGGACAAGCAGCTCACGATCAACGGCCAGCCGGTGCCCGAAACGCCGCTGCCCGATTTCTTCGACGACGAGCGCCAGAATTACGCGAAGCAGTTCGAGGAAACGATCGGCAACAAGAAGAACGCGATCCTCAACAACCCGGCCGTGCCGCCGTTCGTGATGGGCGCTTACGACTATCCGTATCGCGACAACTGCACGTACAACAGCCGCGGCGTGATCTGCAAGGTGCCGCCCGGCCACTACTTCATGATGGGCGACAACCGCGACAACAGCGCGGACAGCCGCTACTGGGGTTTCGTGCCGGACCAGAACATCGTCGGCCGCGCGTTCTTCATCTGGATGAACTTCAGCGACCTGAAGCGCATCGGTTCCTTCAACTGATCGCATTCGACTCACACGCAATACGCGACGCACGGGCCGCGTCGCGTATTGCCGAACTACTTTAAGAACCGGCGGTAACACCGCCTCGTCACGCCTTTTCGGGTCCGGCCGTGCCGTTTCGGCCCGACCGGCGCCCGCGTTATACTCCTGCACATGCCCCTATCCCAGTTGGAAAGCCGGCTGCGCTACGAATTTCGCAATGCGGAATTGCTGCGCCAGGCTTTGACCCATCGCAGTCACAGTGCCACGCACAATGAACGGCTCGAGTTTCTCGGCGATTCCGTTCTGAATTGCGCGGTGGCCGCTCTTTTGTTCCAGCGTTTCGGCAAGCTGGACGAAGGTGACCTGTCGCGCGTACGCGCCAACCTCGTCAAACAGCAGTCGCTGTACGAAATTGCTCAGGCCCTGAATATCTCGGACGGCCTGCGGCTGGGCGAGGGCGAACTGCGCAGCGGCGGGTTCCGTCGCCCGTCGATCCTCGCGGACGCGTTCGAAGCCATCATCGGGGCCGTGTTCCTCGATGGGGGCTTCGAAGCCGCCCAAGGGGTCATCAAGCGGCTCTATATCCCGATTCTCGACCACATCGATCCGCGCACGCTCGGCAAGGACGCGAAGACGCTGCTGCAGGAATACCTGCAGGGGCACAAGATCGCGCTGCCGACCTATACGGTCGTCGCGACCCATGGTGCGGCGCACAATCAGCAGTTCGAGGTCGAGTGCACGGTGCCGAAGCTCGACGTGAAGGTATCGGGCTCCGGCGCGAGCCGGCGCGCGGCCGAGCAGGCCGCCGCGAAGAAGGCGCTCGACGAGGTGATGGCGGCCGCACCGATGCTGGCCGCGAAGCCGAAGCGCTCGAAAAACGCGCGCGGCTCCAAGCATGTCGAACCTGAGATCGTGCCGGGCGTGAAGGGCGTGCAGGAAGCGCTCGACCTGCGCTCGCCCGAGCGGAAGGAACGTGCGGCGGCGCGCGAGGCCAGGGCGGCCGGCGCGGCGCCGGGGGCCGCCGCGGCGGCTGCAGCGGCGGGCGCTGAGCCGGCCGTCGCGCCGATGGCCGCGATCCGGGCCGCGCACGTCGAGCCGGCGGCGGACAAGGGCGAACGGGCGGCGAAGCCGGCGACCGACAAGGTGGCCGACAAACCGGCCGAGCGGCCCGACAAGGCCGCGGAAAAGTCCGCCGAGGCCGCGCCGCGCGCAGCCGACAAGCCGGCCGGCCAGGCAATCGATCCGGCGCCCTCGTCGGCCGACAAGCTCTCCGCCGATTCCGCCGCGCGCACGCCCGCGCGCGCACGCGATGCCGCGGCGCCCGACGCCGATACGCCGCCCGGCGGCGCGAGTCTTGCTGCCGCGCAGGCGCGCGTGGCCGATGCCGACCACTGAATTGCCCAGCGATCGTGCCGCGCGCCGCGCGGCCGTTTCCGAACCTGTCTCCCAAACGATATGAACACTCCCGCTCCTACCGGTTTCCGTTGCGGCATGATCGCGATCGTGGGCCGCCCGAACGTCGGCAAGTCGACGTTGATGAACGCACTCGTCGGCCAGAAGATCAGCATCACGTCGCGCAAGGCGCAGACGACCCGCCACCGCATCACCGGCATCAACACGTTCGACGACGCGCAATTCGTATTCGTCGACACGCCGGGCTTTCAGACCCGTCACAGCACCGCGCTGAACCGTTCGCTGAACCGCGCGGTCACGTCGACGCTGACGTCGGTCGACGTGATCCTGTTCGTGATCGAAGCCGGCCGCTTCGGCCCCGACGACCAGAAGGTGCTCGACCTGATCCCGCCCGGCATGCCGACGCTGCTGATCGCGAACAAGATCGATCGCGTGAACGACAAGGCGTCGCTGTTCCCGTTCATGCAGAAGGTGAGCGAACTGCGCGAATTCACCGAGCTCGTGCCGCTGTCGGCGCAGAAGCCGGAAGACATCAAGCGCCTGCTGGACACGATCAAGCCGTACCTGCCGGAAGGCGAGCCGATCTACGGCGAGGACGAGCTGACCGACCGCAGCTCGCGTTTTCTCGCGGCCGAAATCCTGCGCGAGAAGGTGTTCCGCTGGACCGGCGACGAGCTGCCGTACACGAGCACCGTGCTGATCGACAAGTTCGAGGAGGAGGGGCGCCTGAAGCGCATCTTCGCGACGATCCTCGTCGAGCGCGATTCGCACAAGGCGATGGTGATCGGCAAGAAGGGCGAGAAGCTCAAGCAGATCAGCACCGAGGCGCGGATGGACATGGAAAAGCTGTTCGACGGCCCCGTATACCTCGAGACCTTCGTGAAGGTGAAGAGCGGCTGGGCCGACAACGAGGCGGGGCTGCGTGCCTATGGGTACGAATGACGCGCTGACGTCGACCGAAGACGCGGTGGCGGCCGGCGCGAACGACGCGCCGTTGCCGGCACCGCCCGAACCGCCGCGCAAGGCGCGGCGCGCGACGTCTCGCACGTCCGATTTCCGCGTCGCCGAGCAGCCGGCGTTCGTGCTGCACAGCTATCCGTATCGGGAAACGAGCCTGATCGTCGACGTGCTGACACGTGACCACGGCCGGCTCGCGCTCGTCGCGAAGGGCGCGAAGCGCCCGCACTCCGCGTTGCGCGGCGTGTTGCAGACGTTCCAGCCGCTGCTGCTGTCCTGGTCCGGCAAATCCGAGGTGCGCACGCTGACGGGCGCCGAGTGGGTCGGCGGGATGCTGCCGCTCGGCGGCGACGGCCTGTTGTGCGGTTTCTACGCGAACGAGCTGCTCGTGAAATTCTGCGCGCGCGAGGATCCGCAGCCGCCGCTGTTCAATCATTACGTGCTGACCCTCACGCGTCTCGCGCACGGCGAGCCCGCGGTGCAGGTGCTGCGCTCGTTCGAACGCGTGCTGCTGCGCGAGACGGGCTATGCGATGGCGCTGAACCGCACGGTCGCCCGTCGCGCGGTCGAACCCGAGCGCCGCTACGTGTTCGATCCGGAGCGTGGCGTACGCAATGCGGACGACGACGTGCCGTCGCACTGGCCGGTCATCACCGGCCAGACGTTGCTCGACATGGAGCAGGACGATTACCATCGAGCCCAGACGGTTGCGCAGAGCAAGACGCTGATGCGCTTCCTGCTGAACACCTATCTCGGCGGTACGCCGCTCGCCACGCGTCAGATCCTGATCGACCTGCAAAACCTATGAGCTTCTTCCTGACAACGCCCACCGCCATCGACCTCGGCGTGAACATCGACCACGTCGCGACGCTGCGCAATGCGCGCGGCACGCGCTATCCCGATCCGATTCGCGCGGCGCTCGCCGCCGAAGAGGCGGGCGCGGACGCGATCACGCTGCACCTGCGCGAGGATCGCCGTCACATCGTCGACGCGGACGTGCGCCAGTTGCGCCCGCTGCTGAAGACGCGCATGAACCTCGAATGCGCGGTGACGGCCGAGATGCTCGACATCGCTTGCGAAGTGCGTCCGCACGACGCATGCCTCGTGCCGGAGAAGCGTGAGGAACTGACGACTGAAGGCGGTCTCGACGTGGCCGGCCACTTCGAGGCGGTGCGCGCCGCATGCAAGCAGCTCGCCGACGAGGGCGTGCGCGTGTCGCTGTTCATCGACCCGGACGACACGCAGATCCGCGCTGCGCACGAAGCGGGCGCGCCGGTGATCGAGCTGCATACGGGCCGCTACGCGGAAGCGCACGACGAAGCGGAGCAGCAGCGCGAATACGAGCGTATCGTCGCGGGCGTGCAGGCCGGCGCGCAGCTTGGCCTGAAGGTCAATGCGGGCCATGGGCTGCACTACACGAACGTGCAGCAGATCGCCGCGATCGACGGCATCGTCGAGCTGAACATCGGCCACGCGATCGTCGCGCACGCGATCTTCGCGGGCTGGGACAACGCGGTGCGCGAGATGAAGGCGATCATGGTCGCCGCACGCGTCGCCGCGCTGCATGGCGGCGCGCGCTGACGATGCGAGGCCGCCGCGCCCCGCACGCCGTTGGCGACGCGTTTGACCCGGCCTCGCCGGGCCACCCCGGCGGAGACTGACATGGCGATCTACGGCATCGGTACCGACATCGCGCAGGTGAGCCGCGTCGCGGCCGTGCTCGAACGCACGGGCGGCCGGTTTGCCGAGAAGGTGCTCGGCCCCGACGAACTGCGCGTGTTCCACGCCCGGCGCGCCCGCTCCGAGGCGCGCGGCATCGCGTTTCTCGCGACGCGCTTCTCCGCGAAGGAAGCGTTCTCGAAGGCGATCGGGCTCGGCATGCATTGGCCGATGACGTGGCGCGCGCTGCAGACGCTCAATCATCCAAGCGGCGAGCCGTACGTGGTCGCATCCGGCGAGCTGGCTGAATGGCTGGCCGCGCGCGGCATCACGGCACGTGTGACGGTCAGCGACGAACGCGACTACGCGGTGTCGTTCGTGGTCGCCGAAACGGACGCCGCGCCTGGCACTGCACCTGTTTCCCGAACTTCTTCCTGACGGAATTCACGATTCGATGAAAACGACTCCCGGCCCGGTCATGCTCGACGTCGTCGGCACGACCCTGTCGCGCGACGATGCGCGGCGCCTCGCGCATCCGAATACCGGCGGCGTGATCCTGTTCGCGCGGCACTTCCAGAATCGTGCGCAACTGACCGCGCTGACCGATTCGATCCGCGCGGTGCGCGAAGACATCCTGATCGCCGTCGATCACGAAGGCGGGCGCGTGCAGCGGTTCCGCACCGACGGCTTCACGGTGCTGCCCGCGATGCGTCGCCTCGGCGAGCTGTGGGATCGCGACGTGCTGCTCGCGACGAAGGTCGCGACCGCCGTCGGTTACATCCTGGCCGCCGAGCTGCGCGCGTGCGGGATCGACATGAGCTTCACGCCCGTGCTCGATCTCGACTACGGGCACTCGAAGGTGATCGGCGATCGTGCGTTCCATCGTGATCCGCGCGTCGTCACGCTGCTGGCGAAGAGCCTGAACCACGGCCTGTCGCTTGCCGGCATGGCAAACTGCGGCAAGCATTTTCCCGGGCACGGCTTCGCGGAGGCCGATTCGCACGTCGCGCTGCCGACCGACGACCGCACGCTCGACGCGATCCTCGAGCAGGACGTCGCGCCGTACGACTGGCTCGGGCTATCGCTGGCCGCGGTGATCCCGGCGCACGTGATCTACACGCAGGTCGACAAGCGGCCGGCGGGCTTTTCGCGCGTGTGGCTGCAGGACATCCTGCGCGGCAAGCTCGGCTTCACGGGTGCGATCTTCAGCGACGACCTGTCGATGGAGGCTGCCCGCGAAGGCGGCACGCTCACGCAGGCCGCCGACGCCGCGCTCGCCGCCGGTTGCGACATGGTGCTCGTCTGCAATCAGCCGGATGCAGCCGAAGTCGTGCTGAACGGACTGAAGGCGCGGGCCTCGGCCGAGTCGGTGCGGCGCATCAAGCGGATGCGTGCGCGCGGCAAGGCGCTCAAGTGGGACAAGCTGATCGCGCAGCCCGAGTATCTGCAGGCACAGGCGCTGTTGGGCAGCGCGCTGGCGTAAGCGGGCAGGGTGGGCGCGGATCGTGTCGTTCCGGTCCCTCCAAACGAAAAAGCCGCGCAATCGCGCGGCTTTTTTTACGGGTGGCGACAGCCTGATTCGAACAGTCGCCGGCACGGATTTGAACGCAACTAACGGTCAGATCGAGCCAGCGCCCGTATCCAGGGCGCCGTTCGCTCAGTTCACCTTCATCCGCTGCAGCTTGTTGTACAGCGTCTTCGGGCTGATGCCGAGCAGCGTTGCGGCGCGGTGGCGCGTACCGCCGACCGCGTCGAGCGTCGCGCGGATCAGCAGATCCTCGACGTCGGACAGCGGCGTGCCGACCTTGATCTGCACGCTGCTGCCGTTCAGCGCGGCGCCGGCGGAGAAGCTGGCCTCGCCCGCGCGCAGCGTCTCGATGAAGTCGCCCGATGCGTCGTACGCGAAGCGCACGCGCTCCTGCAGCTCGCGCACGTTGCCCGGCCATTCGTACGACAGGCATTCGCGCACGAAGCCTGGCGCCGCGCGCTTGTCGGTCGTGCTGCGGCCGGTTGCGCGCGCTTCGCGGTTCAGTTCGTCGATCTGCGCATCCGCGATCGCGAGTGCGTCGCCGTCGCGCTCGCGCAGCGGGGGCATCGTGATCGATGCCGCATCGAGGCGCAGCCACAGATCCTCTCGCAGTGTGCCGTTTGCCACCGCTTCACGCGCCGGGCGGCGCGTGGCCGCGATCAGCCGGAAATCGCTGGTGATCGAGCTCGTGCCGCCGATCCGCATGAAGTTCTGCGAATCGAGCGCGTGCAGCAGCGCTTCCTGCAGCACGAGCGGCAGTGCGGTGATTTCGTCGAGGAACAGCGTGCCGCCGCCGGCTTGCTCGAACAGGCCCGACTCGCGGCGCTCCGCGCCGTCGAAGGCGCCGCGCTCGTGGCCGAACAGCACGCTGTCGAGCGACGCGCCATGGCGGCCGGCCTGCGCGAGCATCCGGCAGTCGAACGACACGAACGGCCCCTTGCGGCGCCGGCTCAGCTCGTGCAACGTGCGCGCGGCCAGCTTCTTGCCGGTGCCGGCTTCGCCCGAGAACAGCACGGCCGTCTCGGTGCGGGCGTTGTGCTCGATCATGTCGTACACGTGCTGCATCGCGTCGCTGCGGCCGACCAGCGCGCCGAAGCGGCCCAGATGGCGCAGCGATGCCCGCAGCGACTGCACTTCGTCGATCAGTTCGTACGGGCGGGGAATCCGCGCGAGCAGGCTGCGCAGGCGCGGAATGTTGATTGGCTTGAGCAGGTAGTCCCAGATGCCGTGGCGCAAACCCTCGATGGCGCTCTCGACCGTCGCGTTGCCCGTCAGCACGATCACGGGCAGCGAGCCGTTCGGCTGTTGCTGCGGCAAGTGCTGGAGCAGGTCGAAGCCGCTGCCGTCCGGCAGGTTCAGGTCGACGAGCACGACGTCGGGAATCGAGCGGCCGAGCGCCGTGCGCGCTTCGGCGAGCGACGTGGCCGTGTCGACCGAGAAGCCGTCTGCGGCGAGCAGCGCGGTGAGGCCTGACAGGCTGTTGGGATCGTCTTCGACAATCAGGGCGTGTGGCATGGTGGACGCGAGTCGAGTCAAGAGAGGCGGGCTGTCGGCCAGCGGGCCGCAGCCGCATGTCGGATTAAAGACTGATTTTATGCCCCGCCGAACGCGTCACGCGCATTATTTCTCCGGCGCTATAAAACAGTTACCGATGATACAAATTGAATATCTTTACCGGTGGATTTTGTGCTGCTTATGGCGCCGGCTTGTGGCAGCTGTTGACGCCAGGCAAACAAAAAGCGCCCCGAAGGGCGCTTTGTTCGATGCGGATATCGCAGACGATTACGCGCGGCTGCGGTATTCGTTCGTGCGCGTATCGATTTCGATCTTGTCGCCGGTGTTGCAGAACAGCGGCACCTGCAGTTCGAAGCCGGTCGCCAGCTTCGCGTTCTTCAGCACCTTGCCCGACGACGTGTCGCCCTTGACGGCCGGTTCCGTGTAGGTGATTTCGCGAACGAGGATCGTCGGCAGTTCGACCGAGATGGCCTTCTCGTTGTAGAACACGACTTCGCAAGCCATGCCGTCTTCGAGGTAGTTCAGCGCTTCGCCCATCATTTCGGCTTCGACTTCGTACTGGTTGTAGTCGGCGTCCATGAACACGTACATCGGGTCGGCGAAGTACGAGTACGTCACTTCCTTGCGGTCGAGCACGACGACGTCGAACTTGTCGTCGGCCTTGTAGACCGATTCCTGACCTGCGTTCGACAGCAGGTTCTTCATCTTCATCTTGACGACGGCGGCGTTACGGCCCGACTTGTTGTATTCCGTCTTTGCGATGACCCAGGCGTCGCTGCCGATCTGCACGACGTTGCCTACGCGGAGTTCCTGTGCGGTTTTCATAAAAACACTGTCCTGATCAAATCAAATAAATAGGTGCCTGAGCGGTGCACAACGGGTGAGGCGCCAAGCAGATGCGTTCCGGTGGGCGCCCAAAGCTCAAACGCGAGCGCTTGCGTGGTCAGCCGTCGGATAACCGCTTATTTTAACTGAGATTTTGCGTATTCCGCCAGCTTTCCGGCGAGATCGCCGACGGCCGCGAGCGCGTCGGCCCAGCGGATCGCATTGGCGTCCAGCGCGGCGCGGTGTTGCCAGAAATCGGCCCAGTCGGGCGTGCCGGCGCCGTTCCACGCATGCCAGAACCGCTCGAGCGCCGCGCGCGGCGCATCGGGGAGGCCGGCCGACAGGTGCGCGAGCGCGGCATCGAGCTTCGGCAGGTGCACGTCGTCGGCCTGCGGGTAGATGTGCCACACGAACGGCTTGCGCGCCCATTGCGCGCGGACGAACGAATCCTCGCCGCGCACGAAGTTGAGGTCGGCGACCCACAGCAGCGCGTCGTAGTCGGGCTGCGGAACGAACGCGAGCCCGTGGGCGGTCAGGTTGCCGCTGCGCGCATGCGCGCCCGCCGCGAATGATTCGACCCCGAAAAAGCGCGCGACGGCCGGCGACACGCGCCCGGCGGGTACGAGCGCGATGACCGGCGACGGGCCGTCGCGCCACTGCGCGAGCAGCGCGTCGACGGCCGGGTTCTCGTAGGCGAACAGGCTGACGACCGTCGTGCCGGGCGCCGGCGGCGCGCCGCCGGTCGCGTGCCGCCACCACGCGGCGCGCGCTGCCGGGTCGGCGTCGAAGGCCGCGCGGCGTGCGTCGAGGTCGCGCTCCTTCGGCACGCCGCCGGTGCCGGCCGACAGGCCCGGAAAGAAGAACGTCTTCAGCAGCGGGTAGCGCGGATGCGGCGACGGCCGCAAATGGAAATCGGCGACCCAGTCCTCGGCGCTCAGGTATTCGAGGTTGATCCACACGGGGCGGCGCGCGCGTCGCGCCATCGCCGCGAGATACGGGCCGGGCAGCTCGCACGCGAACGCCTCGATCACGACATCGGCGATGTCCAGCGCGTCGCCGACTTCCGCATGCCAGTGCTCGATCACGATCGCGTCGACCGTCTGCCGGGTCGCGTCGGGGTCGACTTCCGGCAGCAGGCGCGCGAATGTGTGCAGGTCGTCGACGAACAGGCGAACCTGCCAGCCGTGCTCGTGCGCGAGCTGACGCGCGACGCGCCAGCACACGCCGATGTCGCCGAAATTGTCGATCACCGTGCAGAACAGGTCGCAGGCGATCGGTTCGCCCGGCGCGAGCGGCGCGGAAGAGAGTGGGGCAGCGGTGGTGCGTGGCATCGAAGCGGGCCGGTGAATGCTCTAAACTGGCGATTCTAATGGACCCGTTCCGCGTTACAAGGCGCCCGGATCACGCATGACATCCCCAGAAGCTTCCGATACTCCGTTCGAACCGAAGAAGATCCTTGCGCAGTTGCCGCACATGCCGGGTGTCTATCGCTATTACGACACGGCGGGCGCCGTCCTCTACGTCGGCAAGGCGCGCGACCTGAAAAAGCGCGTGTCGAGCTATTTCACGAAGACGCAACTGTCGCCGCGCATCGCGATGATGGTCACGCGCATCGCGCGCATCGAAACGACCGTCACGCGCTCGGAAGCCGAAGCGCTGCTGCTCGAGAACAACCTGATCAAGGCGCTCGCGCCGCGTTACAACATCCTGTTTCGCGACGACAAATCGTATCCGTACCTGAAGCTGACCGCGCACCGCTTTCCGCGGATGGCCTACTACCGCGGCTCAGTCGACAAGCAGAACCAGTATTTCGGGCCGTTCCCGAGTGCGTGGGCCGTGCGCGAGAGCATCCAGATCCTGCAGCGCGTGTTCCAGTTGCGCACCTGCGAGGATTCGGTCTTCAACAACCGCACGCGGCCGTGCCTGTTGCACCAGATCGGGCGGTGCACGGCGCCGTGCGTCGGCGCGATCTCCGACGAGGATTACGCGGTCGATGTGTCGAACGCCGCACGGTTCCTGCTCGGCCGGCAGTCCGAAGTGATGAAGGAGCTCGAGCAGAAGATGCACGCGTTCGCGGCTGAACTGAAATTCGAGCAGGCGGCGGCCGTGCGCAACCAGATGAGCTCGCTCGCGACGGTGCTGCACCAGCAGGCGATCGAGGTCGGCAGCGACAGCGACGTCGATGTCCTGGCCGTCGTCGCGCAGGGCGGGCGCGTGTGCGTGAACCTCGCGATGGTGCGCGGCGGCCGGCACCTCGGCGACAAGGCCTATTTCCCGACGCACGTCGAAAGCGCGCTGACGCTCGCCGAGGGCGGTCTCGGCGAAGACGCCGAGCCGGCGGAGGCGGTCGATGCGACGGCCGACGCGGTGCCCGATCTGCCCGCGGAAGAGGCCGGCAGCGCGCGCGGCACGGCGGCCGCGGCGTCGGTCGAGGCCGAGGTGCTCGACGCGTTCATCGCGCAGCACTATCTCGGCAATCGCGTGCCGCCCGTGCTCGTCGTCAGCCATGCACCGGCGAGCCGCGACCTGCTGGAGCTGCTGTCCGAGCAGGCCGGCCACAAGGTGTCGCTGGTGCGGCAGCCGCAGGGGCAGCGGCGCGCGTGGCTGTCGATGGCCGAGCAGAACGCGCGCCTCGCGCTCGCGCGGCTGCTGTCCGAGCAGGGCTCGCAGCAGGCGCGTACGCGCGCGCTGGCGGACGCGCTCAGCTACGACAGCGACGATCTCGCGACGCTGCGGATCGAATGCTTCGACATCAGCCATACGATGGGCGAGGCGACGCAGGCGTCGTGCGTCGTCTATCACCATCACAAGATGCAGTCGGGCGAATACCGCCGCTACAACATCACGGGCATCACGCCGGGCGACGATTACGCGGCGATGCGGCAGGTGCTCACGCGCCGCTACGAGAAGATGGTCGAGCAGGCCGCGCAGGCGGCGGCCGTCGACGAAGCGGCCGGCATCGACGGCGAGTCGACGCGCCAGGCCGAGGCGTCGAGCCTGCTGCCGAACATCGTGCTGATCGACGGCGGCAAGGGCCAGGTCGAGATCGCGCGGCAGGTATTCACCGAGCTCGGCCTCGATACGTCGATGCTGGTCGGCGTCGCGAAAGGCGAGGGGCGCAAGGTCGGCCTCGAAACGCTGGTGTTTGCGGACGGCCGCACGCCGCTCGAACTCGGCAAGGAGAGCGCCGCGCTGATGCTCGTCGCGCAGATCCGCGACGAGGCGCACCGTTTCGCGATCACCGGCATGCGGGCGAAGCGGGCGAAGGCGCGCCAGACGTCGCGACTCGAGGAACTCGAGGGCGTCGGCGCGAAGCGCCGGCAGCGGCTGCTCGCGCGCTTCGGCGGGTTGCGCGGCGTGGTGGCCGCGAGTGTCGAGGAACTGGCGAGCGTCGAGGGCATTTCGCACGCGCTCGCCGAGCAGATCTACAAGCAGCTTCACTGACGCGGCCGTGCGGCCGGCGGCGTTGCCAGCGTTCTTGTGGCAGGCCGGTCGACACGGCACAATTGCGAATCCTTTACTGTCCCGCATGCCATGCCGTTCAATTTCCCGATTTTCCTGACGTGGGTACGGATCGTGCTGATTCCGCTCGTCGTCGGCGTGTTCTATCTGCCGGACACGGTGATGGGCGGCGCGCACCGCAATCTCGCGGCGGCGGCGATCTTCATCCTCGCCGCGCTGACCGACTGGTTCGACGGCTTCCTCGCCCGCAAGTGGAACCAGACGTCGTCGTTCGGCGCGTTCCTCGACCCGGTCGCGGACAAGCTGATGGTGACGGCCGCGCTGCTGATCCTCGTGCAGATTTCGCGGGTCGACGCGGCGATCGCGCTGGTGATCGTCGGTCGCGAGATCGCGATTTCGGCGCTGCGCGAGTGGATGGCCCAGATCGGCGCGTCGAAGAGCGTGGCGGTGAACCAGCTCGGCAAGTTCAAGACCGCGTGCCAGATGGTCGCGATTCCGATGCTGCTGTTCTACGGGCCGCTGCCGCTCGGCGTCGTGACGATCGACACGCGCGTGTGGGGCGAGTGGCTGATGTATCTGGCCGCGGTGTTGACCATCTGGTCGATGCTGTACTACATGAAACTCGCATGGCCGCAGATTCGCGAGCGTGGCGGCGCCTGACCCGCATCGCCTGTGCGGCCGCGGTTTTTGTAAAAAGGGCTGGAAAAGCCCTTGACACACGAATGTGCCTTCGACATAATCTCGCTTCTCCGCTGCACGACGAAGTAAGTGTGTGGCGGGGAAGCAGGAGCGTAGCAATACGCGGGAGTAGCTCAGTTGGTAGAGCGCAACCTTGCCAAGGTTGAGGTCGCGAGTTCGAGACTCGTCTCCCGCTCCAGATTCTTTCTGGCAGCGCGTGGTACGGCAAAGCGCTGCAGGTGCAGGACAATGCGGGAGTAGCTCAGTTGGTAGAGCGCAACCTTGCCAAGGTTGAGGTCGCGAGTTCGAGACTCGTCTCCCGCTCCAGATTCTTTCTGGCAGCGTGTAGTACGGCGAAGCGCTGCAGATGTAGGACAATGCGGGAGTAGCTCAGTTGGTAGAGCGCAACCTTGCCAAGGTTGAGGTCGCGAGTTCGAGACTCGTCTCCCGCTCCAAGTAATGGGGAAGCCACGCTTCCCTTTTTATTTGATGGACCTCCGGTCCTCGAATGAAAATCTGTCGCTTGCCTCACGGCATCCGGACAGTCCGCTTTTGGCGCGATAGCAAAGCGGTTATGCAGCGGCCTGCAAAGCCGTTTAGGCCGGTTCGACTCCGGCTCGCGCCTCCAGAAAAAGCCCCGCTTCGGCGGGGCTTTTCTTTTTTCTGCGTCGCTTTCCCCCGTGGACGAAGAGGTCGCGCTGTGGGCGCCCTCTGGGAGGGCACCGCGGGTGCGTTCGTCGCGCCCAGCTGACACGGCGTGGCGCGGTGGCTCTGGCCGGTCGAATCCCGGCGAGATCGCGACCGGGTTGCCCGACGCACGGGCCGACTGATGCGGCGGACTCGATCATCTGGCGCCAAAGCATCGCGGACATTCTGAGCATGCGCGCGGAAAGGTTGCTGAACGAAACGGGCTGATCATCTTCAGGGATGACGCCGCACAGCCCGTGGGGCAGTTCCACCGAGGATGCCGGCAGGGACTATCGTCGCGGCATCCTCGCTCGCCCGTCAGCAGAAACTGGCGGGATCTTGATCGGCGTGCGGATCGTGGCGCGCCTCACATATTCTCCCGGAAGCGTGGTTTCCTCATGTAATTTAATCATTTCGGAGGAGGGCGCGACCGGTAGCGGGTTGTCGGCGCATCACGTTCGATAGACTCCAGCCGTTTTCGGTTGCGGTCAGTTTGGTGCAGCACATGTCAATGCGCCAGACCGAGACTTTGTATGCGAAATCACGTCCGACCCGGATGTGCACAATTTGCAGCGAGGAGATCCATGCAACACCGGACGGCAGCCCCTTATTTCGTTGTGGCAGTCGGTATCGTGATCGCGTGCGCGCTGATGGGCCTGTGCGTGCTACAGCTATTCCAAAGCCGTCACGACGCCCTGGAGCGGGCCAGCGAAACCTCGCGCAATCTCGGCCTGATGGCCGAGCGCGACATCGAGCGCAACCTCGAACTCTACGATCTGTCCTTGCAGGCGCTGATCCATGGCCTGCAGCGGCCTGACGTGATGGCTGCGGCGCCCGCGCTGCGGCGGGAAGCGCTGTTCGATCATGCAATGACGGCGCAATTCATCGGTTCGCAACTGGTGCTCGATGCCGACGGGAATATCATTCTGGATTCGGCCAACGACGTGCCGCGCAAGGGCAATTTCGCCGATCGCAGATACTTCACGATCCACCGCGACAATCCGAACGTGGGGCTTTACGTCAGCGATCCATTCGTGTCGCGCTTGCGCGCCGGTATGCTGAGCATTGCGCTGTCGCGGCGCATATCGAATCCGGATGGTTCGTTTGCCGGTATCGCGCTGATCGCCATCAACCTTGAATATTTCCACAAGCTGTTCGCAGGGTTGTCATTGGGACAACACGGCTCGATATCGCTGATCGGAAAGGACGGCATCATGGTCATGCGGCAGCCGTACGACGTCCGGACCATCGGTCGCGATATCGGCAAAGCGGCAACCTTCCAGCGCTTCCGGAGCGCGCCCGAGGGCTCATTCTCGGAAACGGCATCGATCGACGGCGTGCGCCGTCTCTACTACTTCAAGAATTTGCCGACGCTGCCTCTGATCATCATGGTCGCAGAGGCGGAGCAGGATATTTATGCTGCGTGGCGACGTCGTGCGGAGACGATCGGCCTGCTGGTTGCGACGTTCGGCGCAGCGTTCATTGCGCTATCCGTGTTTCTCGGTGTGCAACTGCGGCGTCGGATGCGCGCGGAATCCGAGCTTGAGTTGCTGGCACGCACCGACGGGCTCACCGGTCTTAACAATCGCCGCAGTTTTGGGGAAGTTCTGGACCGGGAGTGGCGCCGTGCGCGACGAGCCCATTCCGTTTTTTCATTGCTGTTTGTCGATGTCGATCGTTTCAAAGCCTACAACGACACCTATGGTCACCAGGCGGGGGACGATGCGCTGGCTGCAGTCGCGCGCTGCATCGGCGAAAACATTCGCCGACCGACCGATACGGCGGCTCGCTACGGCGGAGAGGAATTCGTCGTGTTGCTCCCTGACACGCCACCGACGGGGGCAGCCCAGACTGCTGAACGAATACGCGCGGCGATCAACGAACTGGCGCTCGAGCACGCCGGAAGCGAATACGGGCGTGTGACTGCCAGCATCGGGTTGGCGAGTTGGACACCGGATCAGGACGGCGATCCCGGTGCGGTCATCAAGGCGGCCGACGAGGCGTTGTATTACGCGAAGGCAGCCGGTCGGAACAAGGTTTCCGCTTTCCAGTCGTCGATTTGACGGTGATTGGACCCGAGCAGGAGTCTCAACGTTACTTTGGGCTCGGGTATGTCGGTGCGTCTACGTAGACGCACGATTCCATGACGAATCGTTGCGCGCGAAATTCGGTCGGAAGTCATGTCGAACGGGAATGAGCGATGCTGCTGCTTGCCGGCATCTTTGAATCGTCTTTCCGGAGATCGATATGACTTCAGATGCGAATGAGCGGGGCACACGCGGATCGCCACGAAATTTCTTGACATGTCGCACCGGCGAACTCGACGTGGCCTACGAAGTATCGGGCCCGCTTGACGGACCGCCGCTGGTCCTTGTCCACGGATGGCCCGACGATGTTCAGTGCTGGGACAAGACTATCCTGGGCCTCGGATCGAGTGGTCAGCAGTTCCGAATCTACGCGCCCTATCTGCGTGGATCGGGACCGACACGCTTCTTGAATGGCGACACGATGCGCAGCGGCGCAATTGCAGCGCTGACCCTTGATTTGTCGCAGTTCGTGGAAGCGCTGGATTTGACGAACGTCCTCCTCGCCGGGTACGACTGGGGAGCGCGCGCGGCGTACGGCGTCGCGGCGCTGTTTCCCGAAAGAATAAACGGTATGGTTACCGCCGCGGCGGGCTATGCCACCGCGATGCCGGCCAACGAAATGCCCTATGAACTGGCCAACGCGTATTGGTACGAGTGGTATGTCGCGACGACGTATGGAATGAAGGCCTATCGAGAGGATCGCGAACGGTTGTGCAGATACTTGTGGCACAGCTGGTCGCCCGCTTGGCCCGACAGGGAGAGCGACTTTCAAGCCATGATCGGCTCTCTCGACAATCCCGACTGGGCCGACATCAGCCTTCATGCTTACCGACAGCGCTGGCATGATGCGCCGGGCGCAGGTCAGCACGAGCAGATAGAACGACAATTGGCGGCTTCGCCGATGATCCCTGTCGACACCATCATGCTCCAGGGTGCGGAAGATCGTGACAATTTGCCCGTCACGTCTGAAAACAAGGAGCGGTACTTTTCCGGGCACTATGAACGCCGCCTGCTGCATGGAATAGGACACTTCGTCCCGCGCGAGGCGCCAGATGTCTTTGCGGAGGCCATACGCGCGATTGCCGGGCGGTGAGCTCATGATCCTGCGGCCTGACGACCGGAAGAGAGGTTTCCTGCATCACCTGAAGCCGTCGCGCACGGCGCACGCGACGTGTCGCAAGCCATCATCACCCATCCACCGGCTGCGCCGGCGTCTCGAGCTTCAACTGATAGAACGCCGCATCGAGCCAGCGGCCGAACTTGAAGCCCGCCTCCGCGATCGTGCCCGCGTGCACGAACCCCAGTTTCGTATGCAGCGCGATGCTGCCGGCATTGGTCGCGTCGATGCAGCCGACCAGCACGTGCACCTGCGCTTCGCGCGCCCGCCGGACCACTTCGCGCAGCAGCCGTTCGCCGAGCCCGCGACCGCGCTGGTCGTTGCGCACGTAGACGCTGTGTTCGACCGTGTACTTGAACGCCGGAAACGCGCGGAACGTACCCCAGCTCGCGAAGCCGAGCAGTTCGCCCGCTGCGTCGACGGCGCCGAAAACCGGGAAGCCGCCCGCGCGTTTCGTCGCGAACCACGTGACCATCGCTTCCGGCGGGCGCGGTCGATAGTCGTACAGCGCGGTCGAGTTCACGATCGCGTCGTTCAGGATCTCGAGGATGGCCGCCGCGTGTTCGGCCTCGCTGCAATCGATCAGGCGCACGTCGTCGCGCTGCGTCGGGGAATTCATACGGGTTCCTTCCTGTTGGCTCTGAATCGGTTCCGCACACGATGCGCGCGTCACGTGCTCCGCACGCCGGCGGCGAATGCATCGCAGATCGCGACGACATAGCGCGCGGCATGCGACGACGGATTGCTGAAGATCAGCGGCTGGTCGAGCCGCATGGCCAGACAGTCGCCTTCGTGAAGTTCGTGCAGCACGTCGCCGAACGTGACGTCGACGCGGCCGCTGATGATCCACACCTGCTGATGCAGCGCGCTTTCGCGCCCGCCGCTGTCGTACGCGACGCGCGCGCCGGGCGGGAAATCGACCTCGACGAGCTGGATCGGCGACGGCCAGCCGGCCGGCGACAGGTTGCGCCGCACATAGCCGGACGCCGGGTCGCGCCATTCGGCCTGCTGCGCGCGCCGTGCGAGCGGCTGGGCGGGCGCGTCGTCCCGGTCGCCGCCGAACAGTCCGGCCAGCGACACGCCGAGGCCGGCCGCGAGCTTGTCGAGCACGACGGCCGTCGGGCTGGCCGACGCGCGTTCGATGAGCGAGATCATCGAACGGCTGACGCCGGAACGCGCGGCCAGCGCGTCGAGCGTGTAGCCTCGAACGGCGCGCAGGTCGCGCACGCGCCGGGCAATGCGCTCGTTGATGCCCGTATCGTCGGCCGCGATGATCGCTGATTCTTTCATAATGGATTTATTGTCCAGCAAGCTGGAATTCGATGTCAACGGTATTTCCCGCAGCGGGGCGGCAGGAGGCGAGACACGAACGGCTTGCCCGGTCGTCATGCGCAGCGTAATATACGAAACAGCTACGTTTCGTTTAATTGGGGATATATGGGCATCATCAAGATTTCCGAGCATATGCATGAGCGGCTGCGCTCGACGAGCACGGCGTTGAGCCGTTCGATCAACGCGCAGGCCGAACACTGGCTGCGTGTCGGGATGCTGGCGGAACTCAACCCGGCGCTGTCCTACGGCGACATCTGCAAGATGTTGATCGAGGCCGAGGCGCGGGGCGGCGACGTGGGGCCGGCGGAGACGGCCGCGCACGGCATCGAGCAGGTGGCGTGATGGCGAAACGCGAAATTCCGATCCGCGGTGCCGCGGAAATCGCCAAGTCGCGCGAAGCCGCGAAGCTCGCGTCGCAGGTGCTGACGATGATCACCGAGTACGTGAAGCCGGGCGTCACCACCGATGAGCTGGACGCACGCTGCCGCGAATACATCATCGACGAATTGGGCGCGATTCCCGCGAACATCGGCTACCACGGCTATCCGAAGACGCTGTGCACGTCGGTCAACCACGTGGTCTGTCACGGCATTCCGACGTCGCGGCCGATGCGCGACGGCGACATCGTGAACCTCGACATCGCAGTGATCAAGGACGGCTGGTTCGGCGATACGAGCCGCATGTACTTCGTCGGCGAACCGAACGAACTCGCGCGGCGGCTCGTCGCGGCGACCTACGAGGCAATGCACGCCGGCATTCGCGCGGTGCGTCCCGGCGCGACGCTCGGCGACGTCGGTTATGCGATCCAGCAGGTCGCCCATCGTGAAGGGTTCAGCGTGGTGCGCGAGTATTGCGGGCACGGCATCGGCGACGTCTATCACGACGAGCCGCAGGTGCTGCATTACGGTCGCCCGGGCACCGGCCTGCCGCTGCGGCCGGGGATGATCTTCACGATCGAGCCGATGCTCAACGCGGGCAAGCGCGACACCCACGTGCTGGCCGACGGCTGGACGGTCGTCACGAAGGACCATTCGCTGTCCGCGCAATGGGAGCACATGGTCGTCGTGACGGAAACGGGTTTCGAGGTGCTCACCGAGGACGCGAAGCCGCAGGCGTTCTCGGCGCTTCCGGGCACGCACGCTGCCTGACACTGGCAGGGTGCGCCGCGCACGGCGGCGTAGCGTTGCAATCGAAGCGTTGCAATGAAACGGGCCCCTTCGCGGGGCCCGTGTCGTTCACGGCGGCCGGCGCCGCGACGCCGCGGCGCTTAACCGCGCGCCTTCTCCCAAGCGTGTTCGACGAACACGCGACAGAGTGCTTCCATCCCTTGGCGGTCTTCGTCGTCGAAGCGCGCGGCGACCGGGCTGTCGACGTCCCACACGCCGATCAGCGTGCCGTCGCCGGCGACCAGCGGCACGACGATTTCCGATTCGGACGCCGCATCGCATGCGATATGGCCGGGGAAGTCGTGCACGTCGCGCACGACCTGCGTCTCGCGGGTCTGCGCGGCCGTGCCGCACACGCCCTTGCCGAGCGCGATCCGCACGCACGCGGGCTTGCCCTGGAACGGTCCGACCACGAGGTCGGTGCCGTCGAAGAAGTAGAAGCCGGCCCAGTTCAGGCGATCGAGCGAGTGATAGACGAGCGCGGAGAAATTCGCCGCATTCGCGGTCAGGTCGCGTTCGGATTCGACGAGCGCGCGCGCCTGCTCGACGAGCGTCGCGTATTGATCGGCCTTGGAGGCGGTAGGGTCGTTGGACAGCGTGAACATGGCGGAAAGCGATAGGGGTTGTGAAATGCGCACTCGCGCGTACCGCAGTCTACGGCACCCGCGCGCGCTCTGCAGCGTGTGGTCGTGCGTGACGCGGCGCGCTCAGTCGGGTTCGAGTTCGGCGAACCGTTCGGCCAGGAAATCGAGCAGCGCCCGCACCGCCGGCAGCAGCCCGCGGCGCGACGCGAACACCGCGTGCACGATTTCGCGGCGCGGCGCCCAGTCCGGCAGGACGGTCGTCAGCTCGCCGCGCGCGACTTCATCGCGCACCATCATCGTCGGCAATTGCACGACGCCGACGCCCGCGACGGCCGCCGCGCGCAGCGCGAGCATGCCGCCCGTCACGAAGCGCGGCTGGTGATGGATTTCCGCCTGCGCGCCGTCGGGCCCGCGCAGCCGCCACACGTGCGTGGACTGCGGCACGCCGTGGTCGAGACTCGGCAGGCGCGTGAGATCGGCGGGAACGGCCGGTACACCGTGCTCGCGCAGCAGTGCGGGGCTCGCGACGAGACACTGGCCGCGCTCCGCGAGCACGCGTAGCGCGAGATCGCTGTCCTCGAGCGGCGGCGGGCGCACGCGGATCGCGACGTCGATCCCTTCGCCGACCACGTCGACGCGCCGGTTGGTCGCTTCCAGGTGGATCTCGACGCGCGGGCACGCGGCCATGAACGCGGCGATCATCGTGCCGACCAGCGAATCGAGCAGCACGATCGGGCAACTGACACGCACGATGCCGCGCGGCTCCTCGTGCAGCAGCGCGATCGCCTCGTCGGCGGCGTCGGCCTCGACGAGCATCGCGCGGCAATGCGCGTAATAGGTCTGGCCGACGTCGGTGACCGTGAAACGGCGCGTCGAACGCTGAATCAGCCGCATCCCGAGCCGCGCCTCGAGCAGCGCGATGCGCCGGCTCAGCTTCGATTTCGGCATGTCCAGCGCGCGCCCGGCCGGCGCGAAGCCGCCGTGTTCGACGACCTGCACGAAGTAATAGAGATCGTTCAGATCCCGCGCTTTATCGTTCATGAAATGGAACGCTGAGTGCGATTTCGGCAGTCTACCGGATCGTTCGTTCCATCTCTATATTGTCACTCATGGATGCGAAACACGGGTTTCGCCGCAATATGGAGAAGGGCAATGAAGAAGATCCAGGGTGTGTACAGTGCGCCGCGCGGCCATTGGGTCGGCGACGGGTTCCCGGTGCGTTCGATGTTCAGCTACCAGTCTCATGGCACGCATCTGAGCCCGTTCCTGCTGCTCGATTACGCCGGCCCCGCGACGTTCGAACCGACGACCGCGCCGCGCGGTGTCGGCCAGCATCCGCACCGCGGGTTCGAAACGGTGACGATCGTCTATGACGGCGAAGTCGCGCACCGCGACTCGACCGGTGCGGGCGGCACGATCGGCCCGGGCGACGTGCAGTGGATGACGGCCGCGAGCGGGATTCTGCACGAGGAATTCCACTCGGAGGCGTTCACGAAGCAGGGCGGCCCGCTCGAGATGGTGCAGCTGTGGGTGAACCTGCCCGCCGCGGACAAGATGGGCGCGCCCGGGTACCAGACGCTGCTGAACGCCGATATCCCGGTGGTCGAGCTGCCGGACGGCGCCGGGCGGGCGCGGATCATCGCCGGTGAACTCGACGGGCGGCGCGGCCCGGCCCGCACGCACACGCCGATCGACGTGTGGGACGTGCGGCTCGTGGCCGGCGGCCATGCGCGGTTCCCGGTCGCCGAAGGGCGGACGCTCGCGGTGGTCGTGCTGAGCGGCACCGTGCAGGTGAACGGCGAGACGGTGGCCCGCGAGGCGCAGTTCGTGCAACTCGGCCGCGACGGTAGCGACGTCGAGATCGAAGCGAACGGCGACGCGAAGCTGCTGATCCTGAGCGGCGAGCCGATCGACGAGCCGGTCGTCGGTTACGGTCCGTTCGTGATGAACTCGCAAGCGGAGATCCGTACCGCGATCGAGGACTTCAACAGCGGCCGCTTCGGCCAGATGCCGGCATGACGGCATGACGAGCAGGCCCCGCGCAATGCGGGGCCTTTTTTCGCGCGTGGCACGCGGTCGCGCGCGTGGGGCGGTTCGAGGCATAATCGACGGTTGTCGCGCGCCGGTCGGCGCGCCCGAATCAGGACCGCACATGAACGCATCCGCACCTGCCGCATCCCCGCGTACCGCCGATCTCGACTGGCGCTGGAAATCCTTCGACGCGCTGACCGCGCGCGAAATCTATTCGATCCTGGAGGCGCGCAGCGCCGTATTCGTCGTCGAACAGAATTGCGTGTATCGCGACATCGACGATGCGGACCAGGCCGCGTGGCACCTGGCCGCCTTCGATCCGGCCGGCCGCCTGGCCGGCTATCTGCGCGTGCTGCTGCCCGATGCGCAACACACCGACGTGCGCATCGGCCGCGTGCTGACGACCGCCGCGTTTCGCGGCGCGGGCCTCGGCAACGGGCTGCTGTCGCGCGCGCTCGAGCATATCCGCGCGCAATGGCCGGATACGCCGGTAAGCCTGCATGCGCAGGCTCACTTGCAGCGGTTCTACGGGGCATTCGGCTTCACGCCGAGTTCGGACGTGCACGACGAGGACGGCATCCCGCACGTGTGGATGAGCAGCGCACGCGCGTGACGCGCGCCGGGCGCCGCCGCAGTCAGTGCGCGGCGCGTGCGACGGGCGGTTTGTCCGCGCGCTGCGCGGCGCGCTCGCCGATCAGGCGCCCGCGCGCGGATAGCCGCAGCCAATGCCGCAGCGCGATCAGCGCGCCGATCACGCTCATCATCGAGCCGGGAATCCACAGCAGCAGGCCGCCGATCTGCTGGTCGCGCAGCGGGCTCAGCCACGTGAACGCGCGGCCGCAGATCGAGTAGATCGGATACAGCTCGTGCGGCGTGAAGAAGATCAGCGCGCCGAGCGCGATCTGCGGCGGGATCGCCGCGACGACGATCAGGATCCGGCGGCCCGGCGACAGCCGCGCGGGCGGCGCGGGACGCGGATCGACGACGAGCCACCAGAACAGCAGCCCGTCGATCACCATGCTCCAGTTCATCACGCGATAGAGACGCCAGTCGAGCATCGCGATGAAATGGATCGGCGACAGCAGCCAGAAATAGATCAGCCCGACGAACAGCACGACCGCGACGACCGGATGGAACACCACGTCGAGCGTCGCGCGCACCGGCGCCCATGCGAGCGCGGGGCGCACGAAGCGCTGCCGCCAGCGAAACGGAATGCCCGCGCGGATCGCCGCGCCAGGATAGGACAGCGCGATGAAGAACGGCCCGAGGTGATGCAGCACGAGATGCTGCGCGCGGTGCATGAAGAATTCATGCTCGAAGAAATAGTCGAGCCGCGTATGCAGCGCGATATAGAGCGCCGTCAGCCCGAACCAGAACGAGAACTGCCGCAGCGGCGACACCTTCGCCTTTTTCACGCCGCGTGCGAACAGCACGGCGGCCGCCAGCACCGCGATGACCACGGTCGGCGACGGTTCCCACGGATCGAGCCAGTACAGGAGGTTCATCGCGCGCGCATCACTTCGTCTGGGCCGGCGATTTCACGGGGAACGGTGCATCGACCGTTTCGCCGTCGGAGAATTTCAGGCGCAGGTGCACGGTGTCGCCCGGCTTGATCGCGTGCTTCGGCTCCTCGAGCATGAAGTGATAGCCGCCCGGCGCGATGTCGACCTTGCCGCGCGCGGGGATCGTCAGCTTGTCGACCATCTCCATCTTCTGCGTCGAGCCGTTCGAGACCGTCTGGTGCAGCATGGCCATCCCGTAGTCGGGGCTGTCGACGTCGACGAGATCGACCGGCTTGTCGCTCGTATTCACGAGCGTCACGTAGCCGCCCGCGGGCAGCTTGTTCGGCAGCCAGCGCACCCACGCGTTCTGCGCGCTGATCGTGCCGGCGGCATACGCATGGGCGCCGGCGCACAGCGCGGCGGCGAGGGCGAACGTCTTGAGGGTCGTTTTCGTGTTCATGGCGGAATTCAGGTCGTGGAGGCGGTGTCGATGATCCGGCGCACATCGGCGGCGATGGCGTCGGGCGAATCGCGATCGGTCGCGAGCAGGCGCGCGCGGCCGGTCGCGTCGAAGATGTAGACGGCCGAGCTGTGCGTCACTTCGTAGCCGCCGGACGGATCGCGTTTTTCCATCTGATACGCGACGCGATAGCGCTTGGCCAGCGATTCGATCTGGCCGTCGGTGCCGGTCAGGCCGCGCGCATGCGCGGCGTCGAACGCGGCGACATAGGACTGCATCGCCTGCGGCGTATCGCGCGCGGGATCGACGGAGACGAACAGGATGCGCACGTCGTCCGCCTGCGGGCCGAGCTTCGCCAGTACTTCCATCAGCCGCGCGAGGGTTTCGGGGCAGACATCGGGGCAGTGCGTGTAGCCGAAGTAGACGAGCGCGACGCGGCCGCGGAATGCATCGGCGTCGACAGGATGGCCGTCGCCGCCCGTCAGCTTGAACGACAGGTCGGGCAGGTGGCCGGTGACGTTGGTCAGGTTCCAGCGCGGCTCGTCGTGCGTGCACGCGGCGAGCGCCACGACGGCGGCGAGGGCCGCGGTCGCGCGGATGAGGCGGGAGAGGCGCCGGTGCGGCGCGAGGCGGGCAGACGACATCCTGGGGCTCGATCGGACGATGGATAGCCGGGGCGCGATGCCATGCGCCGCGCGGCAGGCGGTTGCGACTGTAGCGCAATTCGCGCGCCTGCGTCCTTTCGAAACCCCTGCGGGGCGGGCGAGCGGGGCAATATGTCGCAGTTGACGCGGCGGGCGGCGCGGTGTTCGCGCGGCCCCGGTTTCGCCCATCTGGGGGCGCAGGCGCGGTAAGATGCGCACAACTCCATTCGCGCAGCGGCGGCCCGGCATTTTCCGGTCGCCCTCAGACTATCGAATCGATGCAATCCGTTCCGGCTTCCCTGTCCCTGACCGATACCGCGTTCTTCTTCGACTTCGACGGCACGCTCGTCGAGCTCGCGCCGACCCCCGACAGCATTCACGTTCCGCCGTCGCTGCTGACGCTGCTCGACGAGCTGTCGCGCCGCTCGCACGGCGCGGTCGCGATCGTGTCCGGGCGCGGCATCGACAACCTCGACACTTTCCTGAAGATGCCCGATCTGCCGATCGCCGGCCTGCACGGCGCGGAGCGCCGCGATGCGAACGGCGACACGCAGCGCATCGGCTTCAACGACGAACGCCTGCTGCGCATCGAGCGCGAGCTCGCGGACGTGGTCGACCGCCATCCTGGCATGCTGCTCGAGATCAAGGGCGCGGCCGTCGCGCTGCACTTTCGCAACGCGCCCGAGCGCGAGGCGGTGGCGCGCGAAGCGGCCGAGCGCCTCGTCGCCGACTATGCGGATGCGTACGTGCTGCAACCGGGCAAGATGGTGTTCGAGATCAAGCCGAAGGGCGTCGACAAGGGGCGCGCGCTGGCCGCGTTCCTCGACGAGCCGCCCTTTGCGGGCCGCGTGCCGCTGTTCGCGGGCGACGACCTGACCGACGAGAAGGGTTTCGCGGTGGTCAACGCGCGCGGCGGCCTGTCGATCAAGGTCGGCGCGGGCGAGACGTCCGCGCGCATGCGGCTCGATTCGGTCGACGCACTGCATGAGCAGATCGCATGCTGGCTCGGCGCGGAGCAGCCGCACGCATGAGCCGGCTCATCATCGTTTCAAACCGCGTCGCGCCGATTTCGGAAGGCGAACCGGCGGCGGGCGGCCTCGCGATCGGCGTCTACGACGCACTGAAGGAAACCGGCGGCATGTGGTTCGGCTGGAGCGGCGAAGTGGTCGCGTCCGGCGCGCCGCAGCCGCAGATCCGCATCGAGGAGCGCGGGCCCGTGACGTTCGCGACCGTCGGGTTGACGCGCCGCGATTACGACCAGTATTACCGCGGGTTCTCGAACGCGACGCTGTGGCCCGCGTTCCATTACCGCACGGACCTGATCCAGTACGATCGTCACGAATTCGACGGCTACCGCCGCGTCAACGTCTGGCTCGCGCAGCAGCTCGTGCCGCTGCTGCAGGACGACGACGTGATCTGGGTGCACGACTATCACCTGATTCCGTTCGCGCGCGCGCTGCGCGACGCCGGCGTGAAGAACCGCATCGGCTTCTTCCTGCACATTCCGTTTCCGGCCGCGCAGGTGCTCGTCAACGTACCGCCGCACCGCGAACTCGTCGAGTCGCTGTGCGCGTTCGATCTGCTCGGTTTCCAGACCGAGCCCGATCTGCGCGCGTTCTGCGACTACGTCGAGTTCGAGGCGGACGGCGACGTCGAGCGCGACGGGCACACGGTGCACGTCCGGGCGTTCGGCCAGACGCTGCGCGCGGCCGCCTATCCGATCGGCGTATATCCGGACGAGATTGCGTCGCTCGCGCAGGCGGGCGAACACGGCAAGGCGGTGCGCACGCTCGCGACGTCGCTGCGCGGGCGGCAACTGATCATGAGCGTCGACCGGCTCGATTATTCGAAGGGGCTCGTCGAGCGCTTCCGGGCCTTCGAGAAGCTGCTCGAACACCAGGCGTCGATCCGCAACCGCGTGTCGTTCCTGCAGATCGCGCCGTCGACGCGCGCGGATTTGCGTGCGTACCAGGACATCCGCCTGCAGCTCGAAGCGGAGTCCGGGCGCATCAACGGGCGCTACGCGGAGCTCGACTGGGCGCCGATCCTCTACATTCACCGTCAGTACGACCGCCAGGTGCTCGCCGCGCTGTACCGCCTTGCGCGCGTGGGCTTCGTGACGCCGCTGCGCGACGGGATGAACCTCGTCGCGAAGGAGTACGTGTCCGCGCAGAATCCGGACGATCCGGGCGTGCTGGTGCTGTCGCGCTTCGCGGGTGCCGCGCGCGAGCTCACGGGCGCGCTGATCGTCAATCCGATCGATATCGACGGGATGGCCGATGCGCTGTCGCAGGCGTTGACGATGCGGCTCGCCGAGCGGCGGGCGCGTTACGCGGACATGATCGCGCAGCTTCGCGAGAACAACGTGTCGGTGTGGCGCGACAATTTCCTGCGCGATCTGCAGCACGTCTGAACTATTGCTGGTGGTGCAATTGAAAAAGCCGCCGTGCGCAAGCACGGCGGCTTTTTTGTCGGCGCGGCGGTATGCCGGCGCGTCAGGCCACGCGTTCGCCGGTCGGCGTGCTGCCGTGCGGGGCCGCATGATGGCGGCCGTGCTGTTTCGCAAGCAGGTCGCGATACAGGCCGGGACGGCTGCGCAGCACGTCGGGCGGGCCGTCGTCGATCACCTTGCCGTTGTTCATCACGATGATGCGGTCGAAGTTGCGCAGCGTCGACAGGCGGTGCGCGATCGCGATCACCGTGCGGCCGACCATCAGGCGATCGAGCGCGCTCTGGATCGCTTCCTCGGACGCGCTGTCGAGCGCCGACGTCGCTTCGTCGAGCAGCAGGATCGGCGCATCCTTCAGGATCGCGCGCGCGATCGCGATGCGCTGGCGCTGGCCGCCCGACAGCTTGACGCCGCGGTCGCCGACGATCGTGTCATAGCCTTCCGGCATCGCCTCGATGAACTCCGCGCAGCGCGCGTCGCGCGCGGCGGCGAGCACTTCGTCGCGGGTCGCATCGGGGCGGCCGTACGCGATGTTGTCGTAGATCGTCCGGTGCAGCAGCGAGATGTCCTGCGGCACCAGCGCGATCGCGTGGCGCAGGCTGTCCTGCGTGATGCCCTTCACGTCCTGGCCGTCGACCATCACGACGCCGTCCTGCGTGTCGTAGAAGCGCTGCAGCAGCGCCAGCACGGTCGACTTGCCCGCGCCCGACTTGCCGATCAGCCCGACACGCTGGCCCGGCTCGATATGAAGGTCGAAGTGGTCGAGGATCGCGCGGCGGTGCGGATACGCGAACGTCACGCGCTCGAAGTCGACGCGGCCGCCCTTGGCCGACAGCGGCTGCGCGTCCGAGCGGTCCGGCATGCCGTGCGGTTCGAGCAGCGTCTTCACCGCCTCGGACAGGCGTGCGACGTGCTGCGTGACGTCGACGAGCGCGACCGCGAGATCGCGCGTGCCGTGCAGGATCGTGAAGCCGAGCGAGCTGACGAGCACGATGTCGCCCGACGTCGCGCGGCCTTGGTCCCACAGCCACAGCGCCCAGCCGAGCAGACCGGCGGACAGCATCGCGGTGATCACCGCATGCAACAGCCGCAGTTTCTCGAGATAGAGCAGGCTCTGCTGGCGCGCATCCATCTCGGCCTTGACCGTTGCGCCGAAGCGCTTCTGTTCGCGCAGCGTCATCCCGAACGCGCGCACGAGGCCCATGTTGCCGATCACGTCGACGAGTTCGCCGTCGACGGCCGCGGCCTTCGCCGCGAACGCGTGGTGGCGCGCCGAGCCGCGGCCGGCGAGCTTGAACAGGATGACGGACAGCACGGCCGAACAGCCGAGCAGGCCGGCCGCCATCAGCGGATTGACGACGATGATCATCAGGATCGCGCCCATCACCGCGATGCACGGCGGCAGCACGTTCCACGCCATCGTGTTCTCCGACGTGTACACCGCGTTCGACGTGGCCGTGATGCGGCTGGCGAGCGTACCCGGCTGCTTCTCCGAGTAATACGTCGGCGAATGGCCGATCAGGTACTGGAACAGGTCGCGCCGCAGGTCGCCGGTGACCGCGACGAACGTATGCGCGGCGACCCAGCCGCCGACGCGCCACAGCAGGTTGTCGGCCGCGATCAGCCCGACGAGCAGCGCGAACGCGCTCCACAGCGGGCCCGGATGGTGGCGCCCGGTCGCCAGCACGTCGATCAGGTGCTTGATCGCGTATTGCGAGCCGAGCGCGCAGCCGACGGCGGCCAGCACGCTGCAGAGCACGACCAGGTGCGCGACCGGGTGGCGGCGGATGTAGCGGAACAGGAACGCGATCGGCCGATGCGCGTAGCTCGACAGCTTCGCGTTGTAGGCGTTGCGCTGGGCGGGGGTGAGAGATTCCAAAATATGCGTGCGGTGATTCGGTGATTGAGCGTGGCGGCTGGATCGCGGGCCGGCGTTCGCCCGGACTGACTAATCCGGCATTGTAAACAAGGCCTGCGTTGCGCTGCGCGAATCTTGCCTTGGCCAGAGGCTCGCGATCGATTTTGAGATAAAATCCGGCATCCCGTCCTGCCGCAGGTGCCGGAATCACGCTGCCGGCAGCGGCGGGTAACGAGGATCGCCAAAAGGGCCTTCCACTCTAGAACGGACACCCGAGTCCGCGGGTTGCAAAGTGTTGCACCTTTGTAACAAAGTAAAGTGTTTGAAATGTTGTGCGCCGTATCGGGATTAACCCTAGATAATCGGCTCCGGGTTCGATTCCAGGTTTTTTTACGAACCCCTGTCAACGGGTCTTCGTTTCAAACGTTCTATGCCTGTCGCGTCGCCGACGCTCCTTGAGCAGCGCGGGTTCGACGCCCCCGGCAGGCTGATTCGTCCGACTTTCGGACGACCTGCATCCAGCCCGGACCGCCGGCAGGTTGCCGACCCATACCTGGTTTTTTGCCGATTTTTTAGGAGTTACGCATGCGAATCGCCCAAATCGCTCCGTTGCATGAAGCGGTGCCCCCGAAACTGTACGGCGGTACCGAGCGAGTGGTGTCCTACCTCACCGAAGCACTTGTCGAGATGGGGCATGACGTCACGCTCTTCGCGAGCGGCGATTCGCAGACTTCCGCGAAACTCGAAGCGTGCTGGCCGCAGGCGCTGCGCCTCGACCCGACGATCCGCGACGTGATGGCCCCGCACATGCTGCTCCTCGAGCAGGTGCGCCGCCGCGCGGAAGAGTTCGACGTCCTGCACTGCCACATCGACTACTACCCGTTCTCGCTGTTCTCGCGCCAGCCGGTCCCGCATCTGACGACGATGCACGGCCGTCTCGACCTGCCGGAACTGCAGCCGATCTTCAACGCATTCAGCGACGTGCCGGTCGTGTCGATCTCCGACAACCAGCGCATCCCGCTGCCGCAGGCGAACTGGCTGTCGACTGTGTACCACGGCCTGCCGGAAAACCTGCTGACGCCGATCCCGAACGTGAAGCCGAGCTACCTCGCGTTCCTCGGCCGTATCTCGCCGGAGAAGCGCGTCGACACGGCGATCCGCATCGCCGAGCAGGCCGGCCTGCCGATCAAGATCGCCGCGAAGCTCGACAAGGCTGACCGCGCGTACTACGAAGAGAAGATCAAGCCGCTGTTCGCGCTGCCGCACGTCGAGTACATCGGCGAAATCAGCGAGTCGGAAAAGACCGAATTCCTCGGCAACGCGCATGCGCTGCTGTTCCCGATCGACTGGCCGGAGCCCTTCGGCCTGGTGATGATCGAGGCGATGGCCTGCGGCACGCCGGTGATCGCGTTCAAGCGCGGCTCGGTGCCGGAAGTGATCGACAACGGCGTGTCGGGCTTCGTCGTCGAAGACGAACTGTCGGCCGTCGCCGCGCTCAAGCGCCTCGATACGCTGCCGCGCGAGAAGGTGCGCGCCGCGTTCGAAGCTCGTTTCTCGTCGAAGGTGATGGCGCAGAACTACGTGAAGGGCTACGAGGAACTGCTGCGCCAGAAGCGCCGCACGGTGCTCCGCGAAGTCAACGCGAGCTGATCGCGGGCCGCCGCCATACTGCGGCGCGCGGCCGTCACGACGCCCCGTCCGGGTTTTCCGGCGGGGCGTTGTCACATCTGCGGCGCGGATCTGTTGTATTCTCGCCGCGCCCGGCGCCGCGAACGGCCTTCGAAGCGGCCCGGCACGCCATCCGGCCGTCTGTCCAGACGGTAATGTCCCTATAATGGCCGTGCCGTGAAATCCGGCCGGTACGAATATCCAGAGGAGAGCAGTCTTGGCGAGAACGAAAACCACGCGCGCAGCGCCGGCCCCCGGCGCCGGCGTGATCTTCGCGTTGCGCGCGATCGGTCTCGTGCTGCTCGCGCGCTGGCTGTTCTCGATGTCCCAGATGGGCTATCGCGCATCGCTGTCGGCGATGGTGTCGTCGCCGTGGGCATTCATCTACCTCATCCTGATCTTCCTGCTGCTCGCGCTGCCGGGCGCCGCCGCCCGGGCCGAGCGGCCGTTCCATCCGCTGCCGCAGTGGCTGCGCCAGGCGCTGCGCGTGTTCGCGCTGATCGGTTTCCTGTTCGCCGTATGGTCGATCGGCGCGTTCACGTGGGCGGCCGGCTGGCGCCGCGCGCTGCATGCGGTGACGGCAACCAACGGCTGGCTCGTCGCCGCGCCGGCGCTGTACGCGGCGATCGTATGGATCTGCCGGCCGCGGCCGCTGTGGCGGACCAACGTGGCCGCACGCCGCTTCGCGATCGGCCGGTATGCGATCTCGCTCGACGTGCTGACGCGCACCGCGATCGTCTGGATGGAAAGCCGCAAGGTCGGCCAGTACGATGCGCGCGAACTGTCGGTGCGCTGGCCCGGTCGCGCCGCGACGCCCGCCGCGGGCGAGCAGGGCGCGCAGCCGGCGGTCGTGCCGCCGCGTCGCGGCAGCCTGTTCAATCGCCCGAAGGTGGAACTGCTGTGGGATTCGCCGGCGGCTGTCGGCCACAACCGGCAGATCGTGATGCGCACGCCGCTCGCGACCGAGGGCGACCGCGTCGCGGTGCTCGCGCTCGACGCGGCGCTCAAGCAGATCGTCTGACACGGCTCGCGCACCGGGCGCGGGCGACAAGGAGGCGGGATGATCGTCCGTTGGTTGCTGGCTGCCATTCACCTCAGTGCGTTCGGCGTCGCGTTTGCCGCGATCGCCGGGCGTAACCGCGCGTTGCGCCGGTTCATCGCATCGGCGCAGGCGGCCGATTTGCCCGGCGTGTTCAAGGCGGATGCGGTCTGGGGACTGTCCGCGCTCGTGCTGATCGCGACGGGCCTCGCGCGCGCGTTCGGCGGTTTCGAGAAAGGGACCGCGTACTACCTGCACGAACCGCTCTTTCACCTGAAGATGACCGCGCTCGTGCTGATCCTGCTGCTCGAGATCGTGCCGATGCTGGGGTTGATCCGCTGGCGTATCGCCGCGCGGCGGCAGCAACTGCCCGATATCGGCCGTGCGCGCACCTACGTGCGGATCGGCCACTGGCAGGCGGTGTTGGTGATCGTCATCGTGTTCGCCGCGTCGGGGATGGCGCGGGGGATAGGGGCGCCCGGCTAGGGACGCCCGGTTAGGGGCGTCCGGCTAGGGGCGCCTGGCTAGGGGCACCCGGCTAGGGCGCCCGGCCAGATGTGACCGGGCGATGTCGCCGCCCGGCCAGTCCGTGCTCAGCGCACGAGACAGGGGCGCTTGTTGTTGAACGTCCAGCCCGGGATCAGATACTGCATCGCCGCCGCGTCGTCGCGGGCGCCGAGGCCGTGCTGCTTGTACAGCTCGTGCGCGAGCGCGACCGCATCCATGTCGATGTCGATCCCGAGCCCCGGCCGCTTCGGCACTTCCACCAGCCCGTTCTCGATCTTCAGCGGCTCGCGCGTCAGCCGTTCGCCGTCCTGCCAGATCCAGTGCGTATCGATCGCGGTGACCTGGCCCGGCGCCGCGGCCGCGACGTGCGTGAACATCGCGAGCGACACGTCGAAGTGGTTGTTCGAATGCGAACCCCACGTGAGGCCCCAGTCGCGGCACATCTGCGCGACCCGCACCGAGCCCTGCATCGTCCAGAAGTGCGGATCGGCGAGCGGGATGTCGACGGCATGCAACTGCACCGCATGGCCCATCTGCCGCCAGTCGGTCGCGATCATGTTGGTCGCCGTCGGCAGCCCCGTCGCGCGGCGGAATTCGGCCATCACTTCGCGGCCCGAGTAACCGTTCTCCGCACCGCACGGATCTTCCGCATACGCGAGCACGTGATGCTGATCCCGGCACAGCCGCACGGCCTCGTCGAGCGACCATGCGCCGTTCGGATCGAGCGTCACGCGCGCGTCGGGGAAGCGCTCGGCGAGCGCCGTCACGGCTTCGATCTCGCTGGCGCCCGCGAATACGCCGCCCTTCAGCTTGAAGTCGTTGAAGCCGTAGCGCGCATGCGCGGCCTCGGCGAGCCGTACGACGGCTTCGGGCGTCAGCGCGGCTTCGTCGCGCACGCGCGTCCAGTCGTCGGTCGCGCCGCGGCCGTCGCGATACGGGAGCGCGGTCTGCGTGCGATCGCCGACGTAGAACAGGTAGCCGAGCATTTCGACCCGTTCGCGCTGCTGGCCTTCGCCGAGCAGTGCGGCGACCGGCACGCCGAGATGCTGGCCGAGCAGGTCGAGCAGCGCGGCCTCGAGCGCGGTGACCGCGTGGATCGTCGTGCGCAGGTCGAAGGTCTGCAGCCCGCGGCCGCTCGCGTCGCGGTCGGCGAAGGTGCGCCGCACGTCGTTGAGCACCGCATGATAATTGCCGACCGGCTGGCCGACGACGAGCGCCCGCGCGTCGTCGAGCGTGCGGCGGATGCTTTCGCCGCCCGGCACTTCGCCGACGCCCGTGCGACCCGCGCTGTCCTTCAGGATCACGAGGTTGCGGGTGAAGAACGGGCCGTGCGCGCCGCTCAGGTTGAGCAGCATGCTGTCGTGGCCGGCGACCGGAATCGCTTGCAGGTCGACGATGCGCGGCGTGTCAGGGGAGGGCGAGGCAGTGACGGCGTTCATGGGCGGCGATGGCGAAAGAGTGGGCGATGCCGTGCGGCAAAAGCTTTGCCGCGCGCGGCGGGAGGTGCGATCATTCGACAACCGACGTGCGTGGCGCGCAAGCCCGCATGTCGACGCAACCCGAAACGGGGTGGGAGCGACAACCGGGCCAGCGGAGCGCAGAACGCGAACGCAGGTCGATCGTCGCGTACGGGGCCGGGCGGTGCTGTACAGCCGACCTGGGTCGACAGGAGATCCGTGCGCCGATCATCAGTCGTCGGATGACTTGTGACGCAGTATAATGAATCATCGGCTTTCGCTCAAACCCCGCGTAAACCCTCGGCTCACATTACGATCATTCAAAAAGGAACCGGCCACATGTCCGTGCCTACGCTTCCCGCAGCGCCGCGCCGTCGCGCACGCAGCCTCGCACAAGATGTCGTCGACGCGCTGACCGCGCAGATCGAAAACGGCACGCTGCGTCCCGGCGACAAGCTGCCGACCGAAACCGAAGTCATGGCGGCGCAGGGCGTGAGCCGTACGGTCGTGCGCGAGGCGATCTCGCGGATGCAGGCGAGCGGCCTCATCGAGACGCGCCACGGCATCGGCAGCTTCGTGCTGGAGCCGTCGCGCCGCCAGACGCTCGGCATCGATCCCGCGACGATCACGACGCTGCGCGACGTGCTCGCGGTGCTGGAGTTGCGCATCAGCCTCGAAAGCGAGTGCGCGAGCCTGGCCGCGCAGCGCGCGAACGATACCGATCTCGCCGCGCTGCGGCGCGCGCTCGACGCGATCGCGACGGGCGCGGGCGGCGGCCGCGACACCGCGCAGCTCGACTTCCAGTTCCACCTGCAGATCGCGCAATCCACCGGCAACCGCTATTTCGTCGACATCATGACGCAGCTCGGCACGTCGATCATCCCGCGCACCCGCGTGAATTCCGCGCGCTTCGCCGGCGACGATCTCGAGCGCTACGTCGGCCGGCTGAACCACGAGCACGAAGACATCTACGAGGCGATCGCGCGCCACGACCCGGAAGCCGCCCGCGCCGCGATGCGCACGCACCTCACCAACAGCCGCGAGCGGCTGCGCCGCGCGCACGAGGCGGCCGAGGCCGAGGCGGGCTGACGTTGCGTGACAGGGCCCGCGACACGACGGGCCTACCTGGATTGCTTTAACATCAGTCGTCGTACGAGGTCGGCATGACCGCCGCGATCTCCCGGCCAGGCGGCGCTTCCGCCGCCGGCCGTCCGCCTGCCTCGCCGATCAGCCTCCCTTCGTCACGATCGTCTTCCACGCGCCGTTCTTCACCTGGTACAGCGTCGACATCCCGCTCTTCAGCGAGCCGTCGTTCGCGAACGAGATGCGGCCGGTCACGCCTTCGAAATCGATCTTCTTCAGCGCCGGGCGATAGGCCTTCGGGTCGGTCGAGCCGGCCGCCTGCATCGCCTTGATCGCCGCCCACGCCGCGTCATAGCCGAACTGCGCATACGACAGCACGTCGACGCCGAAGCGCTTCTTGAAGCGCGCCTCGAAATCCTTCCCCTGCGGCAGCTCGTCGAGCGGCCGGCCGTATTCCCATGCCATCGCGCCTTCCGCGGCCGGGCCCGCGATCTTGATGAACTCGTTGTCCTTCACGCCGCCGCCGCCGACGAACTGCGCGTTCAGTCCGAGCTGGCGCATCTGCTTGATGAAGTTCGCCGCGAGCGAATCGAGGCCGCCGAAGAAGATCAGGTCGGGATTCTTGGCCTTCAGGCTCGTGATCTGCGCGCGGAAATCGACCGCCTGGTTGCTGGTGAACTCGCGCCCGATGAGGTTGCCGCCGGCGGCCTTCACGGCCTTCTCGAATTCGTCGGCCTCGCCCTGGCCGAACGCGGTGCGGTCGTCGATGATCGCGATGCGCTTCGCCTTCGTCACGTCGACCGCGTACTTGCCCGCGTTGCCGGCGTTCTGGCCGTCGGTCGCGATCACCATGAACATGTTCGCGAGCCCGCGCGACGTGAGCGTCGGGTTGGTCGCGGCCGGGTCGATCACCGGAATGCCGGCCTTGTCGTAGACCACCGACGCCGGGATCGTCGTCCCCGAGTTGAAGTGACCGACCACGACCGACACGTTCTGGTCGACCAGCGCCTGCGCGGCCTGCACGCCGATGCGCGGGTCGGCCTGGTCGTCCTGCACGACGAGATTGAAGCGGGCAGGCTTGCCGGCGATCTGCACCTTCTGTGCGACCGCATCGTCGAGCGCGAGCTGGACGCCGTTTTGCAGGTCCTTGCCGTAGCCGGCGTTCACGCCCGTGAGCGGCGCGGCGAAGCCGACCTTCACGTCGGTTGCGTCGGCAGCCTGGGCGGCCTGTTGCGAGAGGAGGGCAAGCGCGGATGCAATCGACACCGACAGCAGGGAATGACGGAATTTCATGTTGTTCCTCTTGTTCGACACCTGCGAGTAGGTACCGCGCGCGCCAGGGCGAGCCGGGCGCGTGCGACGGGCGGGCGGTTCGACCGCTTCTCGGGATCGGGCGGGGAGGTCGGCATCGTGATCCTCGGAAACATCTCCCGTCAGGCTCCGCGAAGAGCCCCGATTGCTTCGATATATAGGTCGCCGATATGCGCGGGTCTTGGAAATTTGCCGCGCATTCGATGCGGATTTGCGCATAGCTTCCGCGCGTGCGCGGGTGGCCGGTATCGGGAGTTTCCCGTCGCGAACGCCACGGGCGGGAAGGAGGGAGAGCGGCGCGGGGCAAGGACGCGGCGCGGCCCGCCGGGGGCCGCGCCGCGCGTGGGGCGACGTCAGTCGGACAGGGCGTCCGACGCGGCTTCGGCGTCGTCGTGCGACGCGGTCGTGCGGATCAGCGGGTCGCTGGTGCTCGGGCGGCCGGTTTCGACGTGACCGGCGAAGCGACGCAGGAAGCCGAGCAGCCGGCCGTCGCTGACGGTCAGGTCGTACCAGCCGTGGCTGCCGCGCAGATCCCAGTAATCGTCGACGTGCGCGCCCGGCGCGAGGTCGAACGTGCGCGCGTGACCGTGGCCGTACGCGTTCGTGACCTTGAGCCGCACGGCCTTGTGGCCGCGGTTCATCAGGCGCAGCGTGATGTTGCCGTTCGCGACGTCGTAGCCGTAGATCACCTCGGGGTTCACGTTCGCGCTGCCGACGCCGGTCGCGAACGGGCCGCGGAAATGGCAGTAGAAGCCGTTCGGGCCGTACACGTCGAGGTCGTACAGGCCGAGCGACGCGGCGGCGCTCCAGGTATCGGCGACGCGTTTGCCGGCTTCGACCGTGTACGCCCACGGGCCGTCGACGCGGTTGCGCGACTGGACCTGGAACGCGGCGCCCGCACGGCCCGTGTTCGCGAAGGTCAGCCGGAACTGGCCGTTCGCGGCTTCGACGCGGCCGTGCACGAACAGTTCGTACGGCAGCGCGCGCGCCGGACGCAGCCCGGCTTCCTGTTTCGGCAGCTTCTGCAGCACCGGCGGCACCGGGATGTAGTCGGGATGGCGCACGCGGTCGGGCGGCGCGTAGCCGCTCGTGTCGGGCAGCGTCGGCCAGCCGGCGTCGGCCGTCGCGAAGTCGAATGCGGCGGTCAGGTCGCCGCACACCGCGCGGCGCCACGGCGACACGTTGGCGGCCGTGACCGGATACTGCGCGCCGAACCGCGCCTCGATGAATTGCAGCAGCGACGTGTGATCGAAGGTCTGCGAGCAGACCCAGCCTCCCTTGGTCCACGGCGACACGACGAGCATCGGCACGCGCGGCCCGAGCCCGTACGGGCCGGCCATGTGCGACGCGTCGCCGGCGAACACCTCGTTGGTCGTCGCGACCGTCGACAGCCCGTTGGCGCGCGACTGCGGCGCGAACGGCGGCGGCACGTGGTCGAAGAAGCCGTCGTTTTCGTCGTACGTGATGAAGAGCGCGGTCTTGCTCCACACGTCGGGATTCGACACGAGCGCCTTCAGCACCTGCTCGATGTACCACGCGCCGTAGTTCGCGGGCCAGTTCGGGTGCTCGGAATACGCTTCCGGCGCGCAGATCCACGACACCTGCGGCAGCGTGCCGTTCTTCACGTCCTGCTGAAGCACGTCGAACAGCGTGCCGCCGGCGCTGATGTTGGTGCCGGTGCGGGCCTTGTCGTACAGCGGCGTGCCGGGCAGCGCGGTGCGGTACTGGTTGAAGTAGAGCAGCGAGTTGTCGCCGTAGTTGCCGATGTACGGGTTCTGCGTCCAGCCCCACGAGCCGTTCGCGTCGAGTCCCGTGCCGACGTCCTGGTAGATCTTCCACGACACGCCGGCCTGTTCGAGCACTTCCGGATAGGTCGTCCAGCCGTAGCCTTTTTCCTCGTTGCCGAGCACCGGGCCGCCGCCCGTGCCGTCGTTGCCGACGTAGCCCGTCCACATGTAGTAGCGGTTCGGGTCGGTCGAGCTCGGGGTCGCGCAGTGGTACGCGTCGCAGATCGTGAACGCATCGGCGAGCTGGTAGTGGAACGGGATGTCGTCGCGCTTCAGGTACGCCATCGTCGTGGTGCCCTTGTTCGGCACCCACTGGTCGTAGCGGCCCTTGTTCCACGCGGCGTGCATGTCCTGCCAGCCGTGCGGCAGGTCCTGCAGGAACTGCAGGCCGAGCTTGTCCGCGCCCGGGTGGAACGGCAGCAGCTCGGCCGGGCCGACCGGCTGATGGAACACCGACTTGCCGTTCGCGAGGCGCAGCGGGCGCGGATCGCCGAAGCCTCGGACACCGCGCATCGTGCCGAAGTAGTGGTCGAACGAGCGGTTCTCCTGCATCAGGATCACGATGTGTTCGATGTCGCGGATCGTGCCGGTACGGCGGTTCGCGGGAATCGCGAGCGCATCGCGGATCACGGGCGGAAACAGGTTCAGCGCGGCGGCGCCGGCAGTGCCGGCGGCGACGCGCAGGAAGTCACGACGGTTCGATCGGGTCATGGTCGTTATCGTGCGGTAAAGGGGAAGCCGATTGGCGGGACCTGCGGGAAGGGCGCGCGCCGGGTCGCAGGATGCGGCTGCGCCGGTTCGTGCCGCCGCGAGCATAGCGAGGAATCGGTGTCATTCATGTGAAGTCCGGAAACGTTTGCACGGACAGCGAACCGGCATCGGGATAGGCATCGCCAGCGGTCGCGGTGTAACGGGGAAAGCGGGAAAGCGGGAAAGCGGGAAAGCGGGAAAGCGGGAAAGCGGGAAAGCGGGAAAGCGGGAAAGCGGGAAAGCGGGAAAGCGGGAAAGCAGGAAAGCGGGAAAGCAGGAAAGCAGTGCGGCGGAGCAGCGCAACGCCGTGCCGGCGCGTCAGGCGTCGGTCACCCACGCGCCGAACCATTCGCTCGGGCGGGCGATCTCGTCCTGCGCGGCGACGAGTTCGAGTTCGTAACGGCGTGCGTCGTAGGTGGCCTTCACGACCGCGTGCACGGCCGCGAGCGTGTGTTCGAACGCGGCGCGCACCGAATCGCCGCGCAGCCGGCATGCGACGAAGATCGCGCTGGTCAGATCGCCGACGCCGACCGGATGGCGCGGAAACGCATACAGCGGCCGCTGGCCGATCCACGCTTCGGTTTCGGTGACGGCGAGCATGTTGAAACGGTCGGCCGGACTGTTGCGGTCGTGCAGGTGCTTGACGAGGATGATCTGCGGGCCGCGGCGGATCAGCGCGCGGCACGCGTCGACGGCTTCGGCGACGGTCTCGATGCGCCGGCCGGCGAGCTTCTGCAGTTCGGTATGGTTCGGCGACATGCCGTCCGCGAGCGCGGGCATTTCCTGCACGATGAATTCCTCGACACCGGGCTCGGGCCGGATGCCGCCCGTCTGGCCCATCGCCGGATCGCAGAAGTACCACGCGTTCGGATTCATCGCCTTCACCGAGCGCACGATCTCGACCGCCGCGCGCGCCTGCGGCGGCGAGCCGAGGAAGCCGGACAGCACCGCGTCGCAACGCTTGAGCGCGCCGATGGCCGCGACGCCGTCGACGAGCTGTTCCATCTTCGCGGCATCGATCGCGCTGCCGGCCCAGTGGCCGTACTGCATGTGGTTCGACAACTGGACGGTATTGAGCGGCCAGACGTTGATGCCGAGACGCTGCATCGGGAACACGGCCGCACTGTTGCCGGCATGGCCGTAGATGACGTGCGACTGAATGCTGAGGACGTTTTTCATGGGAATTCGCCTGCACGCGTTTCAGGGTCACGTCACACGATACCCGAGTTCGTCATACGCGCGGAAGTCGCGCGGCCCCGGAGTGTTGCGCGCCGTCGTCACGCGACCGCGTAGAATCGCGGGGGCGCGAGACCGTCCGGCCACAACCCGGCGGCCCGCGCGCGTCTCCAATCACCGTGATCGCCATGCTTTCGATTTGCAAGATGTTGTCCGTCGCGCGCGCCGCCGTGCTCGGCGCGAGCGCCGCCGCCGCGTGCGCGCTGCCCGTGGCGGCCGTTGCCGCGACGCCCGCCGCCAACGACGGGCCCGCGTACGGCCCGCGCCTGGAAGGGTTCGCGTATCCGGCGCCCGTGCACGAGTACGCGTTCGTGTCGCAGCGCGAAACCCTCGAGATGGCGTACCTCGACGTGCAGCCCGCGCATCCGAACGGCCGCACCGTCGTGCTGCTGCACGGCAAGAACTTCTGCGCGGCGACCTGGGAGGATACGATCGGCGTGCTGAGCCGCGCCGGCTATCGCGTGATCGCGCCGGACCAGATCGGCTTCTGCAAGTCGTCGAAGCCCGAGCGCTACCAGTACAGCTTCCAGCAACTCGCGCGCAACACGCACGCGCTGCTCGAATCGGTCGGCGTGAAGTCGGCGACGATCATGGGCCACTCGACGGGCGGGATGCTCGCGATCCGCTACGCGCTGATGTATCCGAAAGCGACCGACCAGCTCGTGCTCGTGAACCCGATCGGCCTCGAGGACTGGAAGGCGCTCGGCGTGCCGCCGCTGTCGGTCGACTACTGGTACGCGCGCGAACAGAAGACCACGGCCGACGGTATCCGCCGCTACGAGCAGGGTACGTACTACGCAGGCAAGTGGTCGCCGTCGTACGAGCGCTGGGTGCAGATGCTCGCCGGCATGTATCGCGGCGCCGGCCGCGACGCGGTCGCGTGGAACTCCGCGCTGATCTACGACATGATCCTCACGCAGCCGGTGGTCTACGAATTCGGTGCGATCCGCGTGCCGACGCTGCTGATGATCGGCGACAAGGACACGACCGCGATCGGCAAGGACGTCGCGCCGCCCGACGTGCACGCGAAGCTCGGCCGCTATCCGGAGCTCGCGAAGCGCACGCAGGCCGCGATTCCGGGCGCGCAACTCGTCGAATTCCCGGCGCTCGGACACGCGCCGCAGATCCAGGACCCGGACGCGTTCCACAAGGCGCTGCTCGACGGGCTGGAGGCCGTGCGCCCGCAGTGATGCGGGACAGGCGGCCGGCGGCGCGCGAGCGTGCCGTCAGCGCGCTTCGTTCGCGAGCTCGTCGCGGATCTGCGCGGCCAGTTCGAACGAGCGCAGCCGCGCGGCGTGATCGTAGATCTGCGCGGTGATGATCAGCTCGTCGGCGTCCGTCAGCGCGATGCGCTCGCGCAGCTTGTCGCGCACCGTGTCGCGCGAGCCGACCGCCGCGAACGACAGCGAATGCGCGACGGTCGCGAGTTCGAGCTCGTTCGCCTCGAGCACGTCGACGGGCGGCGGCAGCTTGCCCGGCGTGCCGCGCCGCAGGTTGATGAACTGCTGCTGCAGCGACGTGAACAGGCGCCGCGCCTCGTCGTCGGTCTCGGCCGCGAACACGTTGACGCCGACCATCGCATGCGGCTTCGGCCACGCGGCCGACGGCCGGTACTGCGCGCGGTAGATCTCGAGCGCCCGCATCAGATAATCCGGCGCGAAGTGCGACGCGAACGCGAACGGCAGCCCGAGCATCGCCGCGAGCTGCGCGCTGAACAGGCTCGAACCGAGCAGCCACACCGGGACGTCGAGCCCCGCGCCGGGTACCGCCCGCACGCGCTGGCCGGGTACCGGCTCCGCGAAATAGCGCTGCAGCTCCGCGACGTCGTCCGGAAACGAGTCCGCACTGCCGATCAGGTCGCGGCGCAGCGCGCGCGACGTGGTCTGGTCGGTGCCGGGCGCGCGGCCCAGGCCGAGATCGATGCGCCCCGGATACAGCGACGCGAGCGTGCCGAACTGTTCGGCGATCACGAGCGGCGCGTGGTTCGGCAGCATGATGCCGCCCGAGCCGACCCGGATCGTCCGCGTCGCGCCCGCGACGTGGCCGATCACGACGGCGGTGGCCGCACTCGCGATCCCCGGCATGTTGTGATGCTCGGCCAGCCAGTAGCGCCGGTAGCCCCAGCGTTCCGCGTGCTGCGCGAGATCGACGGTGTTGCGGAACGCCTGCGAGGCGTCGGCGCCGGCCGGAATGGGGGCGAGATCGAGTACGGAAAACGGTGTCATCGGAAGACCTTCGAAACGGGATGGCGTGGTGATGCGCTGACGCAACAGACGCCAACGATTTTGCCAAAGGGTTCCGGAACGTGCTGGCCGCGCGCGGATACCCATGCGCCTTACAGGGGTGCAGGGTTGCTTGCGACGATCGTTGCAAAAATCAATCTAATCGCTGATTAATTACCAATCTTTACGGCGATTGGAAGTGAAACCGCATCGACATACAAATTTGCACGAAACGTTTGATTTTAAAGACTGCAATACGCCTGCAAAGTGCTTACGCTAATGTGAACGTGGCCGAGCCGATCCGGTTCGTCGACCGCTCAGCTTTGCCGGAATCGCACCAGTCCGTTTCTCGTAGCGCCGCGCGCGGGGGGCTGCGGACTGCTAAAATCCGGCGCCTGTCCATGTTGTGCCAATGGAGCCATTCGAGTCTTCCCGCATGCCGTCCGGGTGCTGCGCGGGGATACGCCACGCGAAGCCGGGCATGGCCGCACCCGAACAACGGGTCGTGCCTTCCCCATTACAGACGCTGCTGGAACAAGGAGTCGGGTCGTGCCCGCGTTCGTCGCTGTCGGAATACCGCATCACGCTCAATCACGCTCAAGCGTTCGCCATGGCGCCGAAGTCGCCGGGAGGCGTTGCGCATGACGCCCACCGCCACGCTGCTCGACTGGCTCCTGATCGTCTTCACGCTGGCCGCGGCCGGCTATGCGCTCGTCGCGGCCTTCGCGCCGCGGCCGCGCACGCCGCGCACGGCGGTGCGCGACGGCTTCGAGCCGGTCAGCGTGCTCAAGCCGCTGTGCGGCGCAGAGCCGCACCTGTACGAAAACCTCGCGACTTTCTGCGAGCAGCGCCATCCTCGCTATGAGGTGCTGTTCGGCGTCGCATCGTCGGCCGATCCGGCTATCGCGGTCGTCGAGCGGCTGCGCGCCGATCATCCGGCGTGCGACATCTCGCTCGTGATCGACGCGCGCGTGCATGGCAAGAACCTGAAGGTCAGCAACCTGATCAATCTCGCCGAACGTGCGAAATACGGCCGCATCGTGATCGCGGACAGCGACATCGCGGTGAAGCCCGACTATCTGGAGCGCGTGACGGCGCCGCTCGCGGACGCGTCGGTCGGGGTCGTCACGTGCCTGTATCATGCGCGCAGCGTCGGCGGCTTCTGGACGCGGATCGGCGCGCAGTTCGTCGACGCCTGGTTCGCGCCGTCGGTGCGGATCACGCACCTCGGCCGCTCGAGCCGCTTCGGCTTCGGCGCGACGCTCGCGCTCACGCGCGACACGCTCGACCGGATCGGCGGTCTCTTCGCGCTGAAGGACGAACTGGCCGACGATTTCTGGCTGGCCGAGCTGCCGCGCCGCCTCGGGCGGCGCACCGTGCTGTCCGAGGTCGAGGTCGCGACCGACGTGATCGAACCGTCGTTCGGGCCGCTGTGGCACCGCGAGACGCGCTGGCTGCGCACGATCCGTTCGCTGAACCCGGCCGGCTTCGCGTTCCTGTTCATTACGTTCACCGTGCCGTGGCTCGCGATCGGCGCGGCGCTCGCATGGCGCCTCGACGGCAGTGTCGCCGGCACGCTGGCGGGCGGCGCGGCCGCGGTCGGCGCATTCGGCCGGCTCGTGCTGCACGCACGCGGCGAGGACGGCTGGCGTGCGTTCTGGCGCGACCTGCCGCTCGTCGCGGTGCGCGACACGCTGCTCGCGCTCGAGTGGCTCGCGGCCGCGTTCGGCACGCACGTCGTGTGGCGCGGCGCCAGGATGACGGTCGTCGGCGGCGAACGCGCGGCGGCGGCCGTGGAAGCAGTGGACGGCCGCTAGGGCCGTCGATCGAACCCGGCCCGCGGGCCGAGACGCGTTGCACGGCGAAGCCACGCGGCGCGACATGACAGAGAGGCGGGCGCCGGCATGGCGGCCCGCGGTTTTTTGACTGAATCGTTGTAACGAAACGAACTATGCAGGCTACCGGAGCATTCATGAAAACGCTGTTCTTGCAGGCCCCTTCGTATGACGGCTTCGACGGCGGAGCCGGCTCGCGCTATCAGGCGAAGCGCGAAATCCGTTCCTTCTGGTACCCGACCTGGCTCGCGCAGCCGGCCGCGCTCGTGCCGGGCAGCCGCGTCGTCGATGCGCCGGCCGACGGCCTGTCGGTCGAGGAGACGCTGAAGATCGCCAACGACTACGACCTCGTGATCATCCACACGAGCACGCCGTCGTTCCCGACCGACGCGATGTTCGCGCAGGATCTCAAGAAGATGAAGCCGTCGATGCTGGTCGGCATGGTCGGCGCGAAGGTGATGGTCGATCCGCACAACTCGCTCACGGCGAGCGAGGCCATCGACTTCGTGTGCCGCGAGGAATTCGACTTCACCTGCAAGGAACTCGCCGAAGGCAAGCCGTTCGCGGAGATCAAGGGCTTGAGCTGGCGCGCGAAGGACGGCTCGATCGAGCACAACGAAGCGCGTCCGATTCTCGAGAACATGGACGAACTGCCGTTCGTCGCGCCCGTCTACAAGCGCGACCTGAAGATCGACAACTACTTCATCGGCTACCTGAACTATCCGTACGTCTCGATCTACACGGGCCGCGGTTGCAAGTCGCGCTGCACGTTCTGCCTGTGGCCGCAGACGGTCAGCGGCCATCGCTACCGCACGCGCTCGGTCGAGAACGTGCTCGCGGAAGCGAAGTGGATCCGCGACAACATGCCGGAAGTGAAGGAGCTGATGTTCGACGACGACACCTTCACCGACGACCTGCCGCGCGCCGAAGCCATTGCCATCGGCCTGGGCAAGCTCGGTATCACGTGGTCGTGCAACGCGAAGGCCAACGTGCCGTACAAGACGCTGAAGGTGATGAAGGAAAACGGCCTGCGCCTGCTGCTGGTCGGCTTCGAATCGGGCGACGACCAGATTCTCGTGAACATCAAGAAGGGCGTGCGCACCGATTTCGCGCGCCGCTTCAGCGCGGACTGCAAGAAGCTCGGCATCAAGATCCACGGCACCTTCATCCTCGGCCTGCCGGGCGAGACGCAGGAGACCATCAAGAAGACGATCGAGTACGCGAAGGAAATCAATCCGCACACGATCCAGGTGTCGCTCGCCGCGCCGTATCCGGGCACGACGCTCTACAAGCAGGCCGTCGAAAACGGCTGGATGGAAGAGAACAAGACCATCAACCTGGTGAGCAAGGAAGGCGTGCAGCTCGCGGCGATCGGCTATGCGCACCTGTCGCGCGACGAGATCTATCACCACCTCGAGCAGTTCTATCGCCAGTTCTACTTCCGTCCGTCGAAGATCTGGGAAATCGTGCGCGAGATGCTGACGAGCTGGGACATGATGAAGCGCCGCCTGCGCGAAGGCGTCGAGTTCTTCCGTTTCCTGCGCGCACACGAGGCCTGATCGGTGGCGACGCAGCGGGCGGCGCGGGCGCTGATCTTCACCGCGGACGACTTCGGGCTGCACCCGCGCGTCAACGCGGCGGTCGAGCGTGCGCACCGCGACGGCGTGCTGAACGCCGCCAGCCTGATGGTCGGCGCGAGCGCCGCGCAGGATGCGATCGAACGCGCGCGGCGGCTGCCGTCGCTCGCGGTCGGCCTGCATCTGGTGCTCGCGGACGGGCCGGCCACGCTGCCCGCGCATGAGATTCCCGCGCTCGTCGGCCGCGACGGGCGATTCGGCGACGCGATGGCGAAGGACGGCTGTCGCTTCTTCTTCCTGCCGCACGTGCGCGCGCAACTGCGCCGCGAGATCCGTGCGCAGTTCGATGCGTTCGCGGCGAGCGGCCTGCCGCTCGACCACGTGAACGCGCACAAGCATTTCCACCTGCATCCGACCGTGCTGTCGATGATCATCGAGATCGGCCGCGACTACGGGCTGCGCGCGGTGCGGCTGCCGTACGAAACGAGCGCGCCCGCGCTGCTCAAGCCGTGGATCGCGCTGGTGCGCGCGCGGCTCGACCGCGCGGGGCTCGCGCACAACGACTACGTGGTCGGGATCGAGCATACGGGCGCGATGGACGAGGCCGTGCTGCTCGACGCGCTCGCGAAGCTGCCGGCGGGCGTCGGCGAGATCTACTGTCATCCGGCCGAGGCCGGCGACGGCCCGATCACGCCGACGATGGCCGATTACCGTCCGGTCGACGAGCTCGAGGCGCTGCTGTCGCCGCGCGTCGCGGCCGCGCTGAAGGCGGCGGGCGTCGCGACCGGCGGGTTTGCCGACGTGTTCGGCGGGCCGGCGGCGCGACGCGGCGCGCAGGCGTCGCGCGCACCGGGAGCGCAGCCGTCATGAGCAAGTGGATCAAGTGGCTCGGCTGGCCGATCGGCATCGGCATCCTGCTCGCGCTGGGGCTGCACGAAGGCGTCGGCGACGTGTCGCAGATGCTCGCGCGCGCCGGCTACGCGCTGTTGTGGCTCGTGCCGTTCCACGCGCTGCCGCTGCTGCTCGATGCATACGCATGGCACCTGCTGCTCGACCGGCGCAGTTCGCTGCCGTTCCTGTGGTGGATCGCGACCGTGCGCGAGGCCGTGAACCGGCTGCTGCCCGTGGTCGGGATCGGCGGCGAGATCGTCGGCATCCGGCTCGCGCGCTGGCAGGTGCCCGACGCGAGCCGCGTGACCGCGTCGGTGATCGTCGAGGTGCTGGTGACGATCGTGGTGCAGTATGCGTTCGCGGCGCTCGGCCTCGTGCTGCTGCTCGCGACGACCGACAACATGGGCGGCGGCACGATCGGCCTCGCGCTGCTGCTGACGCTGCCGTTGCCGGTGCTGGGCGTCGTGCTGATGCGGCGCGGCGGCATCTTCCACGCGATCGAGCGTTTCGCGGGCCGCCTGCTCGGCGATTCGCACCGGCTGCTGCAGGGTGTCGACGGCCGCCGGCTCGACGCCGACATCGATTCGCTGATGTCGCGCACGGGCCTGCTGTTCAGCGCCTTCTTCTGGCAACTGGCCGGCTACGTGCTCGGCGCGCTCGAGATTTACTGGGCGCTCGCGCTGCTCGGCCATCCGGTGTCGATCGGCGGCGCGATCGCGATCGAGGCGATGACGCAGGCGGTGCGGCACGCGGCGTTCATGGTGCCGGGCGGACTGGGCGTGCAGGAAGCGACCGTCGTGCTGCTCGCGCAGATGTTCGGCGTCGATCGCGAGACGGCGCTGTCGCTCGCGGTCGTCAAGCGCGGCCGCGAAGTGCTGTTCGGCTGCCTCGCGCTCGGCTCGTGGCAGCTTGCCGAGCTGGTGCGCACGCGCCGCCGGCTGGGCGGATCGCCGGCCGGGCCGCGCACGGCGCCGCCGGCGAACCGGGCGACCGAAACCCGGACCGAAACCGAAACGACGCATTGAATCCGGGACGGGCCACACGGCCCGTCTCGCGCTTTTGGCGTCGCGCGGGTATCCTTGCCGCGTGTTTTCTCGACGCGCAACCCTTCCGATGATTTTCCGTTTCCGGCTGCTTTCCGTGACGATGCTGGCCGCCGCGCTGGCGCTAACCGGTTGTGACGACCAAGGCCATCTCGACGTGCAACGTATCAGGGACTTCTTCAACGCGATCAAGCCCGCGCCGCTGCTGCTGAAGGGGCTGAAGGTCGGCGAATCGACCGAGGCCGACGTGCGCGGCACGATGGGCAAGCCCGAGACCGAGCGTACGTTCACCGACGGCTCGAAGCGTCTCGAATATCCGCGCGGCCCGATGGGCAACCAGACCTGGTTCGTCGATCTCGATGCGAACGGGCGCTACACGGGCGCGACGCAGGTGCTGACCGCCGAGAATTTCGCGAAAGTGCGCCCGGGGATGGACGAGGACGAGGTGCGGCGGCTGCTCGGCAAGCCCGGCGACATCGCGCAGTATCCGCTGAAGCCCGAGACGGTCTGGAGCTGGCGCTGGCTCGAGGACGGCGTCAACACCGACGCGTTCTTCAACGTCCATTTCGGCCCGGACGGGCTCGTTTATACGACGTCGCGCTCCGACATCCTGAAAGGGCGCTGACGTTCACGCGCGGCGCTTCTTCAGCCGGTCGCGCAGCGCGTCGTTCATGCGCGTCTGCCAGCCGAGGCTGTGGCGGGCCAGGACGTGCATGTTCGGCCCGATGGCCCGTCCGGCGCTATATCGAAAAAGCGACCGGAAAATTGCAAAAAACCCGCTTCCCGGCGTGTCATGAGACTGTCAGGGAGCGGGTTTTTTCCTTTTGAAACAGCGGCGTAGGTCGTATGCGCAAATGGTGGGATGAATTGTTGCGACGCAGCAATCGCCCATACGGTGATTTGAGGCAATCAATTTCGCTTGCGACTATCCGCGTCAACCCGGCGCGGGACAGGCAGTCGCGTCGGCATTCATTCCAACTCTGGAGACGCGCGTGTTCCTTTACGGCTTTGGTCCGGTCCTCTGGGCCGGCACCGTGCAGACCATCGAGCTGTCGGTGCTGTCGCTCGCCACTGCGGTGGCGCTGGGGCTGATCGGCGCGGTGGCGAAGCTGTCGCACAACCGGGTGCTGCGAGCGATCGCGACCGGTTATACGACGCTGATCCGCTCGGTGCCCGATCTTGTGCTGATGCTGCTGCTGTTCTACAGCATCCAGATCTGGCTGAACCAGTTCACCGACCTCGTCGGCTGGAACCAGATCGACATCGATCCGTTCGTGGCGGGCGTGCTGACGCTCGGCTTCATCTACGGCGCGTACTTCACCGAGACGTTTCGCGGCGCATTCCTGTCGGTGCCGCGCGGCCAGCTCGAAGCCGGCGCGGCTTACGGGATGAGCGGCGCGCGCGTGTTCGCGCGGATCATGTTTCCGCAGATGATGCGCTTCGCGCTGCCGGGCATCGGCAACAACTGGCAGGTGCTCGTGAAGGCCACCGCGCTGGTGTCGATCATCGGCCTCGCGGACGTCGTGAAGGCCGCGCAGGACGCCGGCAAGAGCACGTTCAACATGTTCTTCTTCATCCTCGTCGCGGCGCTGATCTATCTTGCGATCACGACCGTCTCCAACCTCGTGCTGATCCAGCTCGAGAAGCGTTATTCCATGGGCGTGCGGCACGCAGAACTATGATCGAGATCCTCCAGGAATTCGGCAAGGCGTTCCTTTTCTGGGACGGCCAGCGCCTCTCCGGCCTCGCGGTGACGCTGTGGCTGCTCGTCGCGTCGATTTCGCTCGGCTTCGTGTGCGCGGTGCCGCTCGCGGTCGCGCGCGTATCGAAGAACAAGTGGGTGTCGATGCCCGTGCGCTTCTACACGTACGTGTTCCGCGGCACGCCGCTCTACGTGCAGTTGCTGCTGATGTACACGGGCATGTACAGCCTCGAGTTCGTGCGCTCGCACTCGCTGCTCGACGCGTTTTTCCGCAGCGGTTTCAACTGCGCGATCCTCGCGTTCGCGCTGAACACCTGCGCGTACACCACCGAGATCTTCGCCGGGGCGATCCGCGCGATTCCGCACGGCGAGGTCGAGGCGGCGCGCGCGTACGGAATGTCGCCGTTCACGATGTACCGCCGTGTGATCCTGCCGTCGGCGCTGCGCCGCGCGCTGCCGCTGTACAGCAACGAGGTGATCCTGATGCTGCATGCGACCACCGTCGCGTTCACGGCGACCGTGCCGGACATCCTGAAGGTCGCGCGCGACGCCAATTCCGCGACCTACATGGCGTTCCAGTCGTTCGGAATCGCCGCGCTGATCTATCTTGCGGTATCGTTCGCACTCGTCGCGGCGTTTCGCCGCGCGGAGCGCCACTGGCTCGCGTATCTCGCGGCCGCCCGTCATTGAATTACTTCGAGGAGAGCCAGTTGGCCGAGATCACTCAAACGAGCGCGTCCGCTTCCGTCAAGCTTGCCGCGGTCGATATCCACAAGCGCTATGGCGACAACGAGGTGCTCAAGGGCGTGTCGCTGAATGCGAAGGCCGGTGACGTCATCAGCATCATCGGCGCGAGCGGCTCGGGCAAGAGTACGTTCCTGCGCTGCATCAATTTTCTCGAGCGGCCGAATGCGGGGCAGATCGTCGTCGACGGCGAGGCCGTGCGTACCAAGACCGACCGCGCCGGTGCGCTCGAGGTCGCCGATCACAAGCAGTTGCAGCGCATCCGCACGAAGCTCGCGATGGTGTTCCAGCACTTCAACCTGTGGGCGCACATGAACGTGCTCGAGAACGTGATGGAGGCGCCCGTGCACGTGCTCGGCATTTCGAAGAAGGAAGCCGAGGAGCGTGCGCGCGAGTACCTGGAGAAGGTCGGCCTGCCGCCGCGCGTCGAGAAGCAGTATCCGTCGCATCTGTCGGGCGGCCAGCAGCAGCGCGTGGCGATCGCGCGGGCGCTCGCGATGCATCCGGACGTGATGCTGTTCGACGAACCGACGTCCGCGCTCGATCCGGAGCTCGTCGGCGAAGTGCTGAAGGTCATGCAGAAGCTGGCCGAGGAAGGGCGTACGATGATCGTCGTCACGCACGAGATGGGTTTCGCGCGCAACGTGTCGAACCACGTGATGTTCCTGCATCAGGGGCGGACCGAGGAAGAGGGCGATCCGAAGGAAGTGCTGGTGCGGCCGCAGAGCGAGCGGCTCAAGCAATTCCTGTCGGGCAGTCTCAAGTAACGCGACAGGGCAGGTTTCAGCCGTGGTACCGGTGTCTCGTCCCGCAGGCGCCACCCGCACGACGCAGGTGGCGATCGTTGCATTGCCGCCCGTGTCGATGTCGGGCGTGGGGCCGATCGTCGATGCGCTGAATCTCGCGAACGAGATCGACGGGCGGCTTCTGTACCGCTGGCAGGTGTGTTCGTGGGACGGGCGGCCGGTGCCGCTCGCGGGTGGTGCGCAGTGGCATGCCGATGCGGCGTTCAACGACGCGATCGCGTGCGACTGGTTGATCGTCGTGTCCGAGCGGTTTCAGCAGTTCGCCGATTACCGGCTGTTTCTCGCGAGTCTCGCGCGGGTCGGGCAGCGCACGCCGGTCGTGACCGGCATTCATCACGGCGTGTGGTGGCTCGCGATGGCGGGGCAGCTTTCCGGGTATCGCGTGAGCGTGAACTGGGAGACGTATCAGCAGTTCGCCGAGCAGTTCGAGCGGTCGATCGTCACGCAGCAGATCTTCGAGATCGATCGCGATCGGGCGACCTGCGCCGGCGGGCAGGCGACCGTCGATTTCATGCTGGCCATGATTGGCCGGGAACATGGGGCGGATCTCGCGGAGCGGATTGCCGATGCGCTCGGGGTCGGCACGCTGCGCAGCGGCGAGGAGCGGCAGCGGATTCCGTTTGTTACTGCTCCGGGGGAGCGGCATCCTCGGTTGAATGACGCGTTGCTTTTGATGGAAGCCAATGTCGAGGATCCGCTTACTACCGATGAGATCGCCGGGTTGGTCGGCGTGTCGCGGCGGCAGTTGGAGCGGCTCTTTCGACAGTATCTCGGGGCGATGCCCTCCAAGTATTACCTCAATCTTCGGTTGCTCAAGGCTCGGACCCAGTTGCAGAGGACCAGCAAGTCAGTGGTTCAGGTTAGTCTTGCTTGCGGGTTTTCTTCTGCTGCGCATTTTTCTAATGCTTATCGGGAGAGGTTTGGGGTCACGCCTCGGGAGGATCGGCGAGCCTGGCTCGAGAAGCAGACGGGCGGGGGCAGTGAACCTCGGGGTGGGGCGCTCGTCGAGCGCGGGAAAGATTGAGGTTCGGTTTTGGGTTTCGTTGGTGGTGTGCTCACGGTTGGCGTGAAGCACCTGTGATCGTGTCGGTTTATTAGCGTCGCCCCTGCGCGGGGCAGCGGTCACTTTTCTTTGTCTTGCCAAAGAAAAGTAACCAAAAGAAAGGCGCTCGATAACGCATGACTTCCCGGTGCCACGGCCATCAGAGTGGATCGCACAAAAGTGTCCGCGCCAGTCAGGACACCGGAGTGGTTCGAGCAATGGTTCTGACACCACTGCCTGCCCCACGGAGCGGTATACCATCCGCTAGCTCCATCCTCGCTACGCTCGGCTGCAAGGTACTTCAGGGGAGGTCATGCGATTGCGTTCTGCACAAACCGCAGACTGCCAGGCACTTTTTCTGCTCTCGCATTTGTGTAATTCGATCGTTTGACGAGCGGTGTTTTCGCGACAGCGATGTTGTTTGCCACCCTATTTTTCTTGCGAGTGGCGAATTTCCTGCGTATCGAGAGTTGGTTCCCTGTGAGGGGGCTGGTGGTAGCGATTGGGTGGGATGGACCTGTCGGCCGAGCGAAGCGAGGACGGAGCTAGCGGATGGTATACCGCTCTGTGGGGTAGGCAGTGGTGTCAGAACCATTGCTCGAACCACTCCGGTGTCCTGACTGGCGCGGACACTTTTGTGCGATCCACTCTGATGGCCGTGGCACCGGGAAGTCATGCGTTATCGGGCGCCTTTCTTTTGGTTACTTTTCTTTGGCAAGACAAAGAAAAGTGACCGCTGCCCCGCGCAGGGGCGACGCTAATAGACCGACACGATCACAGGTGCTTCACGCGACCGGAACCTGTCCGCATTTTTGTGGGTGAGGCGGTTGAACAACGCGTTATCCGCGCGCCTTCATAAATCGCTCTCCGAACAGGATAGCAAACTGGTTCATCGCTGATTTCCAGTCGAACGCAGTCCGCAC